>NZ_JBPQTV010000051.1:0-26769 GCF_051386515.1 Streptomyces sp. URMC 123
GCCTTCGGCCGGGGGCGGGGTGGCTCCGCACCGAAGGCGCGGGCAGACGCTTGTGGCGCTCACGTCACAGGCGACGTGACCGTGGTCGTCGCGCAAGCCCGCCGGCAGGGCCCCCGGCGCGGCACCGACCCATGCACGGACAGAGTGCACGACCGCAACCAATCACCCCCGCGCCGAAGGCGCGGGAAAACGAGTCCGGCCCCTTCGGGGCGGGGTGGAAGCCGCCGCGGGCAAACTGACCGTGGGCCTCGGCGAACCCGCCCGGAGGGCGCACCGCTGCGCCCGCCCCGCCCACAGTGATTGGCTGGGCCTCATGACAGCCGAGGAGAGGCCCGCCGGCCCGGAGGCGGCGCCGTCACACCCCGCGCCACAGGACTCCGCCCACCGCGCCGCCCGCCGTGACGCCGCCGTGCGGGCCGCCGCCACGCAGGGGCTGATCGACCCGGACCGGCCCGTCGTCGGCCTCCTGGACGTCGCCGGCATCCGCGCGGCCGCCCGCGAGCTGCGCGCCGCCTTCGCCGAGGTCTCCTCGCCCCGTACGGACGTGCTGCACGCCTTCGCGGTGAAGGCCTGCTCCCTCGTGCCGGTCCTGCGGCTGCTCGCCGCCGAGGGGCTGGGCTGCGAGGTCGCCAGCCCGGGAGAGCTGGCCCTGGCCCGTGCGGCGGGCGTGCCCGCCGCGCGCACCGTGCTGGACTCGCCCGCCAAGACGGTCGCGGAGCTGCGGGACGCCCTCGCCCAGGGGATCGCCGTGAATATCGACAATCCGCAGGAGCTGGAGCGGGTCGACGCCCTCGTGCGGGCCGCACCCTCCGCCGCGGCCCTGCCGCCGCTCGGCCTGCGGGTCAACCCACAGGTGGGCGGCGGCACCATCGAGGCCCTGAGCACCGCCACGGCCACCTCGAAGTTCGGCGTCGCGCTCGCCGACCCCGGAGCGCGCGCCTGGGTGGTGCGCGCCTTCCTCGACCGCCCCTGGCTGACGCGCCTGCACGCCCACGTGGGCTCGCAGGGCTGCCCGCTGAGCCTCATGGCCGAAGGGGTGCGGCAGACGTACGAGCTCGCCGAGGAGATCAACGCGGCGGCCGGCGGCCGCCGCGTCGAGAGCGTCGACCTCGGCGGCGGGCTGCCCGTCGACTTCTCCACCGACACGGACACACCGACGTTCGCCGCGTACGCGCGCGTGCTGCGGGACGCCGCCCCCGGGCTGTTCGACGGGCGGTACGGGCTCGTCACCGAGTTCGGCCGGGCGCTGCTGGCCAAGCAGGGGCTCATCCTGGCCCGGGTGGAGTACACCAAGTCCGCGGGCGGCCGCCCGATCGCGGTCACCCACGCGGGTGCCCAGCTCGCCACCCGTACGGTCTTCGCCCCGGCGTCCTGGCCGCTGCGGGTGGCCGCGTACGACGCGGAGGGCCTGCCGCGAACGGGGCCGGAGGTCGAGCAGGACGTGGCCGGGCCGTGCTGCTTCGCGGGCGATCTGGTGGCCGTGAAGCGCCCGCTGCCGCTGTTCCGGCCGGGGGACCTGGCGGCGGTGCTCGACACCGGCGCGTACTACTTCTCCCACCACTTCGCGTACAACAGCCTGCCGCGCCCCGCCGTGCACGGCTTCACCGTGGACGGCGCCACGGGGGCCGTCCGATTCGCGCTGGTGCGGCCCGCCCAGGACATCGAGGAGATCGTCGAGGAGAGCGGGGCGGCGCAGCGCGACGCGTTGACGGGCATGGTCCGGGAGGAGCGGTCATGAGCGGTGCCCCGGGCGGCCGGGAGGAGGCCGACGACAGGAGCGCGCTCAAGCGCTGCCTCGGCCCCCGGCTGCTGATCCTGTTCGTCATCGGCGACATCCTGGGCACCGGCATCTACGCCACCACCGGAAAGGTCGCCGGGAAGATCGGCGGGGCGCTGTGGCTGCCGTTCGTGATCGGCTTCGCGGTGGCGGTCCTGACGGCCGCCTCGTACGTCGAACTGGTGGGCAAGTACCCGCGGGCGGCCGGCGCCGCGCTCTACACCCAGAAGGCGTTCAAACTGCCGTTCCTCACCTTCATCGTCGCCTTCATGGTCATGTGCTCCGGGCTGTCCTCGGCGAGCGCCGCGGCCCGGGCGTTCGCCGGCGACTATCTGAGGGAGTTCGCCGACGTCCCGCCGACGCTGATCGCCGTACTGTTCGTCGTGGCGCTCGCGGCGCTCAATCTGCGCGGCGTCTCGGAGTCCGTGAAGGCGAACATCGTCTTCACCTGTGTCGAGCTGACAGGACTGCTGGTCATTCTGGCCATCGGCGGCTACGCGGTGCTCACCGGCGGGGGCTCGCCCGGCCGGCTGGCGGAGTTCCACACCGACGGCTCCGGCTACGCGCTGTTCACCGGCGTCCTGGGCGCCACCGCCCTCGGCTTCTTCGCGTTCGTCGGGTTCGAGGACTCCGTGAACATGGCCGAGGAGACCGAGGACCCCGCCCGCACCTTCCCCCGGGCGATCTTCACCGGGGTGGCCGTCACCGGCACGATCTACGTCCTGGTCGCCCTGGTGTCCTCCCTGCTCGTCGACCACCGGGTGCTCCAGTCCTCCTCGGGGCCGCTGCTGGAGGTCGTCAAGGCGGGCGGGCTGGACTTCCCGCCCAAGCTGTTCGCCCTGATCGCGCTGTTCGCCGTCACCAACTCGGCCCTCATCAACATCATGATGGCCTCGCGCCTCTGCTACGGCATGGCCAACGAACGGATTCTGCCGCGGGCCATGGGACGGGTGCTGCCCCGCCGCCGTACGCCGGTGGTCGGCGTCGTCTTCACCTCGCTGCTCGCCATCGGGCTGGTCTCCACCGGCGGCATCGAGGGGCTCGGCGACACGACGGCCTTTCTGCTGCTGTGCGTGTTCGCGGTGGTCAACGTGGCCGTACTGGTGCTGCGCAAGGACCGCGTCGAGCACGCCCACTTCCGTACGCCCACCGCGCTGCCGGTGATCGGCGCGCTCACCGCGCTCCTGCTCGCGAGCCCGCTCGCGGACCGCTCCGCCGACGTCTACGTGCGGGCCGGAGTACTGCTGGCGATCGGCGTGGGGCTGTGGGGGGTCAACAAGCTGGTGCTGCGGCTGCGCGGCGAGTGACCGTACGCCGACGGCGACCGGCCCCTCCTTACTCGACAAAAAGCCCGCGTACCGCCGCCTGCGCGTCGAACTCCTCCAGCCGCGCCTGCGCGTCCGGCAGCCCGTCGCACAGGGCCTCCAGCAGCACCCGGCCCAGCATCATCGGCGCACAGGCCGTGTCGAAGGCCAGGCCCGTGCCGACCGCGGCGGGCAACAGCAGATCGGTGTGCTTGGCCACCGGGGCGAACGCGCTGTCGGCGACCGTGACCACGGTCAGGCCCGCGCCCCGGGCGTACTCCAGGGCGTCCACGACCTCGCGCGGATGGCGCGGCAGCGCGAAGCAGAGCAGGGCGCTCGCGCCCGCGCGGCGCGCCGCGTCGAGGCGGTCGGCCAGCATCGTGCCGCCCTCGTCCAGCAGCCGCACATCGGGGTGGACCTTGGCCGCGAAGTAGGCGAAGCCGCGGGCCTGCGCGGCGGCCGCGCGCAGCCCGAGGACGGGCAGCGGACGGGAGGCCGCCAGCAGCCGGCCGGCGTGCTCCACCGGCGCGGGGTCCGCCAGCAGCGCGGCGAGCTGCCGCAGGTTCTCCATCTCGCTGTGGACGGCCTGCTGGTACTCGTTGAACGCGCCGCCGCCCGTCGCGGGCTCGGCCGGCGCCACCTCCCGCAGATGGCGGCGGAGCGCGGGATAGCCGTCGAAGCCCAGGGCGACCGCGAAGCGGGTCACCGACGGCTGGCTGACCCCGGCGAGCTCGGCGAGCTCCACGCTCGACAGGAACGGCGCGTCGGCGGCGCGGCGCACCATGCAGTGGGCGATCCGCCGCTGCGTGGGGGTGAGCCGGTGGCCTTCGAAGAGCCGTTGCAGCCGGGTGGCCGCGCCGGTGGGGGCGGCGCCCGCTTCGCTCATGCGGTTCTCCTGGGGAGGTCGCGTTATTCAGTCATGCAGCACTCTGCATGACCCTATGCAGGGACGGCAACCCGCACGCTACGACGCGTCCGGCGGCGGTAGCAGCCGCTTCTGCGGCTTGCCCATCGCGTTGCGCGGCAGCTCCTCCAGGAACACCACCCGCCGCGGGCGCTTGTGCGCCGACAGCCGGGCCGCCACGAAGTCGATCAGCTCCCGCTCGCTCGCGCCCTCGGCCACGACGTACGCCACGATCTCCTGGCCCAGGTCCTCGTGCGCCACGCCGACCACCGCGGCCTCCCGCACCCCCGCGTGGTCCAGCAGCGCGTTCTCGACCTCGCCCGCGCCGACGCGATAGCCGCCCGTCTTGATCAGATCGGTGGAGGCGCGCCCCACGATCCGGTGGAAGCCGTCGGGGTCGATCGCGGCGATGTCGCCCGTACGGAACCAGCCGTCGTCCGTGTACGACGCGGCGGTCGCCTCCTCCCGCCCGAGGTAGCCGGCGAACAGCGTGGGACCGGTGAGCTGGAGCTCGCCGATCTCCGAGCCGGCCTCCGCGCCCGGCTCGGCGACGATCCGGGTGCGCACACCCGGCAGCGGGGTCCCCACCGACCCGGGCCGGCGCTCGCCGTCCGCCCGGGTGGAGAGGGTGATCAGCGTCTCCGTCATGCCGTACCGCTCGACGGGCCGCTGCCCGGTGAGCTCCTCCAGGCCCCGGAAGACGGGCGCCGGCAGGGGCGCGCTGCCGGACACCAGCAGCCGCGCGCCGCGCAGCTCCCGCGCCGCCGCCGCGTCCCGCACCACGCGGCCCCACACCGTGGGCACCCCGAAGTAGAGCGAGCCGCGGGCGGCCGCGTACGCCTGCGGGGTGGGCCGGCCGGTGTGCACCAGCGGGCTGCCCACCCGCAGGGCGCCCAGCACGCCGAGGACGAGCCCGTGGACGTGGAACAGCGGCAGCCCGTGCGCCAGCGTGTCGTCCGGGGTCCAGCCCCACGCCTCGGCGAGCGCGTCGAGGTCGGCCGCGACGGCCCGGCGCGGGATCAGCACGCCCTTGGGCGCGCCGGTGGTCCCGGAGGTGTAGAGGATCAGCGCCACGGCGTCGGGCGAGGGCTCGGCCTTCGACCAGGCGGCCCGCTGCCGCAGGTCCACGGGGACGGTCTCGATGGCGGCGGCGACCCCGCCGCCCGGCCCGAGGTCGTCGCCGGCGACGGCCGCGGTCACCGCCTCGGCGGCCTCCAGCAGCAGTTCGGCCCCCGAGTCGCGCAGGATGTGGTCGCGCTCGGCGGGCCCGGAGTCGGGCGGCAGGGGGACCACCGGCACGCCCGCCAGCAACCCGCCGACCACGGCCGCGACCGTCTCCAGGGAGGCGTCGGCCCGTACGGCGACGGCCGAGGCGCCGGCGATCCGGGCGGCCACCGCGCCCGCCGCGCCGAGGAGTTCCTCGCGCGAGCAGTGGCGCCCCGCGACGCTCAGGGCGTCGGGACGGTCGCCGGTGAGCGGCTCGGCGAGCGACGACAGCAGGACCTCGGACACGGGGCGACTCCCTCTGCTTCAGGGGCGCCCCCGCTTCCGACGGGGGCTACCCCTACTGCCAACGGCACGTCGAGACCGTAGCGTGAACGCCATGACGGTCCGCGATCGCGATCCAGAACTGCGGAAAGAACTCGCCGCCACCCTCGACGCCCGTCGGGAGCTCGGCACGGAGTACGAATCCGAATTCGTGGAGACCTTCCTGGAGAAGGTCGAACAGCGCATCGACAGCGAGGTGGAGCTGCGGGTGCGCCGCCACCTCGCGGAACAGCGGATGGAGGTCGCCCGGGGCGGCCGTCCGCCGCACGAAGGACGCAGCGGCTTCGGCGAGCGCTTCGGCTTCGGCGCGCTCTCGCTGGTGCTCGCGGTGCCGCTGTCGGCCATCGGGGTGGCCAACGCGGACCTCGCCGGCCTGCTGATCGCCTGGGCCGGCATCGTCGCCGTGAACGTGGTGCACATGATGGGCCGGCTGCCGTGGCAGAACGCGGAACGGACCGGCCGCGGGCCCGAGAGCACGGACTGACGAGGTCACGGACCGACGAGGACGCCGACCGATGAGGGCGGTCCGGGGGATGAGCCGCGGGGGCCGCCGCTACCCCGGAGGTGCCGGGGGCGGGACGACGGCGGTCCCCGCGAGGACGCGGGCCGGGGTCAGGGCCGGTGTGCCACGTCCGAGGCGACCGTGGAGGTCCGGGAGCCGCTCCGGAGGTCCAGGCGCCGTACTGCGCGTCGGCCTCATCCCGCGCCGACACCTCCAGCCTGCCGCACCCGTGTTAAGCGCGTGCTGCGCGCGCGTGACACATACGTACCGCTGACGCGAACCCGCGCCACACGCGCTTTTCCTGACGCCCCGTTGACGGACGGACGGGTGGGGGGGGGGGCCCCCCCCCCCCCCCCCCCCCCCCACCCGCTCGGGGCCACGGCCCGCGAACCGCCGACCGCGCGCCGGCTACTTCGCCGCGCGGGCCAGGAACGCCAGCAGGTCCTGACGGCTGACCACACCCGTCGGCTTGCCCTCCACCAGGACGATCGCCGCGTCCGCGCCCTCCAGCACGGCCATCAGGTCCTCGACCGGCTCACCGGAGCCGACCTGTGGCAGCGGGGCGCTCATGTGCTTCTCCAGCGGGTCGGAGAGCGAGGCGCGCTGGGTGAACAGCGCGTCGAGCAGCTCCCGCTCGACCACGGAGCCGATGACCTCGGCGGCCATCACGTCCGGGTGGCCGGCGCCCGGCTTCACGATCGGCATCTGCGAGACGCCGTACTCGCGCAGCACCTCGATGGCCTCGCCGACGGTCTCCTCCGGGTGCATGTGCACCAGCGAGGGCAGGCCGCCCTCCTTGCGCTCCAGCACATCGGAGACGCGGGCGGTGGGGCCGCCCTCCTCCAGGAAGCCGTAGTCGGCCATCCACTCGTCGTTGAAGATCTTGCTGAGGTAACCGCGGCCGCTGTCGGGGAGCAGCACGACGACCACGTCGTCCGGCCCGAGGCGCTCGGCCACGCGCAGGGCGCCGACCACGGCCATCCCGCAGGAGCCGCCGACCAGCAGGCCCTCCTCCTTGGCCAGGCGCCGGGTCATCTGGAAGGCGTCCTTGTCCGAGACGGCGACGATCTCGTCGGTCACCTCGGCGTCGTAGGCGCTGGGCCAGAAGTCCTCACCGACGCCCTCGATCAGATACGGCCGGCCGGAGCCGCCGGAGTAGACCGAGCCCTCCGGGTCCGCGCCGACGATCTTCACCCGGCCGCCGGACACCTCCTTGAGGTAACGCCCGGTGCCGCTGATCGTGCCGCCGGTGCCCACACCCGCCACGAAGTGTGTGATCTTTCCCTCGGTCTGCTCCCAGAGCTCGGGACCGGTCGTCTCATAGTGCGAACGAGGGTTGTTCGGGTTGCTGTACTGGTCCGGCTTCCAGGCCCCCGGGATCTCCCGCACCAGCCGGTCGGAAACGTTGTAGTAGGAGTCCGGGTGCTCGGGGTCGACCGCCGTGGGGCACACCACGACCTCGGCGCCGTAGGCGCGGAGCACATTGATCTTGTCCGTGGAGACCTTGTCAGGGCAGACGAAGACGCAGCGGTAGCCCTTCTGCTGGGCCACGATCGCCAGGCCGACGCCCGTGTTTCCCGAGGTCGGCTCGACAATGGTGCCCCCGGGCTTCAGCGCGCCGGACTGCTCGGCGGCCTCGATCATCCGTACGGCGATACGGTCCTTCACCGACCCGCCGGGGTTGAAGTACTCCACCTTCGCCAGAACGGTGGCCTTGATGTCTCCAGTGACACTGTTGAGCCGTACGAGCGGGGTATTGCCGACTAGCTCAATCATCGAATCGTGATACTGCACGGTGTTCTCCGCGGTCGGGGGCAGCGGCTGGTCGTGTGCCCGTGCATCCAGCCTATTGCCCCGCCACGCGCCGGGCGGGTGCGTTGAGCGACGCCCGCGACGGGGCAACAAGCTAGTGGCACGCGGCGCACGCGCGTACGGACAACGGGAGGCGGGCCGGCGATATGTCCATGTCGAGGGCGAGAGTGGCGCGGCGGATCGCCGCCGCGGCCGCCTACGGGGGCGGCGGCATCGGGCTGGTCGGCGGGGCGGCCATCGGCCTGCTCCTGGCCGAGGTGCAGCTGGCGAAGCGGGAGGTGGGCGGGTCCGGCGATGTGCCGCCGTCCGCCGACGGGCGCTACGGCGCGGTCTTCGCGCCGCACGCTGATCAGCGGCCCCTGCGGCTGGCCCTGGCGGGCGACTCCACGGCGGCCGGGCAGGGCGTGCACCGGCCCCGCCAGACGCCCGGCGCGCTGCTGGCCTCCGGGCTCGCGGCCGTCGCCGAGCGGCCCGTGGACCTGCGGAACGTCGCCCTGCCCGGCGCCCAGTCCGACGACCTGGAGCGCCAGGTCACCCTGCTGCTGGCCGAGCGGACCCTGGTCCCCGACGTCTGCGTGATCATGATCGGGGCCAATGACGTCACCCACCGGATGCCGCCGGCCCGCTCCGTGCGGCTGCTGTCGGACGCGGTGCGGCGGCTGCGCGAGGCGAACTGCCAGGTGGTCGTCGGCACCTGCCCCGACCTGGGCACCATCGAGCCCGTCTACCAGCCGCTGCGCTGGCTGGCGCGGCGGCTGAGCCGCCAGCTCGCCGCCGCGCAGACCATCGTGGTCGTCGAACAGGGCGGGCGCACGGTCTCGCTCGGCGATCTCCTCGGACCCGAGTTCGAGGCGAACCCGCGCGAGCTGTTCGGGCCGGACAACTACCACCCCTCGGCGGAGGGGTACGCGACCGCCGCGATGGCCGTGCTGCCCTCGCTCTGCGCGGCGCTGGGCCTGTGGCCGGAGGAGGAGCGGCCGGACGCCTTCCGCCGCGAGGGCATCCTGCCGGTGGCCGAGGCGGCGGCCCAGGCCGCGGCGGAGAGCGGTACGGAGGTGGCCGCGGCGGCGCCCGTCGGCATCCGTGGGCCGTGGGTGCTGCTCAAGCACCGGCGGCGGCGCCGGCTGCCGGCGACCGCCCCCGACGGCGGCACCGAGGCGGTGGCGGCCCCGACGCGCTCCCAGGCGGCGCGGCTGCGCTGAGAGCGCCGGGGGCGCCGGGCGCCCGAGGTTCCGGGCCGGGGCGCTGCCCCGGACCGCGCCGGGGCGCCGCCCCCGGAGGGGCCCTCCGCGCGGCCGGGGGCTCTTGACGCGGCCGGGGCGGCGGGCCGCATCCTTGGGGCAAGGTCACATGCGCGAGGGCGTGACCTGGGAGCTACGGACGGGTAACTTCCCAGAAAAAGCCCCCGCTTCTCCTGGAGCCGTGATGCCCGAAGCCGTGATCGTCTCAGCCGCCCGGTCCCCCATCGGCCGCGCCTTCAAGGGCTCGCTCAAGGATGTGCGCCCGGACGATCTGACCGCCGAGATCATCCAGGCCGCGCTGGCCAAGGTGCCGGGCCTCGACCCGCGCGAGATCGACGACCTGATGCTGGGCTGCGGTCTCCCCGGCGGCGAGCAGGGCCACAACCTCGGGCGGATCGTCGCCGTACAGATGGGCATGGACCACCTGCCGGGCTGCACCATCACCCGCTACTGCTCCTCCTCGCTCCAGACCAGCCGGATGGCGATGCACGCGATCAAGGCGGGCGAGGGCGACGTCTTCATCTCCGCCGGTGTGGAGATGGTCTCGCGCGGCGTGAAGGGCACCTCCGACGGCCTGCCGGACACGCACAACCCGCTCTTCGCCGACGCGGAGGCGCGCACCGCGGCCCGCGCGGAGCAGGAGGGCACGGACTGGCACGACCCGCGCGAGGACGGGCTGGTCCCGGACGCGTACATCGCCATGGGCCAGACCGCGGAGAACCTGGCGCGGCTGAAGGGCATCACCCGCCAGGAGATGGACGAGTTCGGCGTCCGGTCGCAGAACCTCGCCGAGGAGGCCATCAAGAACGGCTTCTGGGAGCGCGAGATCACGCCGGTGACCACGCCGGACGGCACGGTGGTGACGAAGGACGACGGCCCGCGGGCGGGCGTGACCATGGAGGGCGTGGCGGGTCTGAAGCCGGCCTTCCGCCCCGACGGGCTGGTGACGGCGGGCAACTGCTGTCCGCTCAACGACGGCGCCGCGGCGCTGGTCATCATGTCCGACACGAAGGCGCGGGAGCTGGGGCTGACGCCGCTGGCGCGGATCGTGTCGACGGGCGTCTCGGCGCTCTCCCCGGAGATCATGGGCTACGGGCCGGTGGAGGCGTCGAAGCAGGCGCTGGCGCGGGCGGGGATGACCATCGACGACATCGACCTGGTCGAGATCAACGAGGCCTTCGCGGCGCAGGTGATCCCCTCCTACCGCGATCTCGGGGTCGACATCGACAAGCTGAACGTCAACGGCGGCGCGATCGCCATCGGCCACCCCTTCGGCATGACGGGCGCGCGGATCACCGGCACGCTGATCAACTCCCTCCAGTGGCACGACAAGCAGTTCGGCCTGGAGACGATGTGTGTGGGCGGCGGCCAGGGCATGGCGATGGTCCTGGAGCGGCTGAGCTGAGCTGAAGCGGAGGGTAGGGGTCGCCTGAGGAACGAGGGCGGCACCTGCCCGCAGCGCAAGCGAAGCGAAGCGCGACCGAAAACCCGGCGCGGCTGAGCTGAGCTGAAGCGGAGCGCGACCGAAAACCCGGCGCGGCTGAGCTGAGTTGCGCTGAGCCGCGCTGCGTACTGTCGCGCGTCGAACCCACCGCCGATCCCCGGCTGTGACCGAATCTCCCCCAGGATGTGACCAATGTCCCGGGGGAGGTTCTTCCACGCAGGTCAGATGGGGGCGGGACGAAGGGCCCGGACCGACGACCCGTCCGTTTCATTACCTTTTGCACTGCCGCCGAGCGGCGCCGCCCGGCAAGCTGAGGTAGTTATTCGGGGGATCGATCCGAACCGGGAGTACGTCGTGAGCGCCATGTCCCTCGCCCTGCTGCTGGCCGCGGCGGCCGCCACCGCCCTCGGCGCGGCGGCCCTGCACGCCGCTCACGGGCTCCGCCACCAGCTGTCCGCCCTGCGCGCCGAGGTCGCCTCGCTGAGCCGGGTGACCGGCGCCGCGGCCACCGTACCGGGCGCGCGCGCCACGCCCGCGGCCGAGATACGCGCGGCCGTGGCCGACGCCCTGGCCGAGGAGCGGGAGCGGGAGCTGGCCGAGGCACGCGCGTTCTGGGCGGCCCAGGAGGCGCGGGACGCGGCCGACGCCCCCTCGCTGCTGGGCGGCGCGGCCGGTTTCGGCGAGGAGACCACGGTCTTCGTGCCGCGGCAGGCCGATCTCGCGGGCCTGGAGCCGTCGCTCGGCCACCTGGACCCGTTCGACCGGCTCGACGCCGTGTCCCTCGACTCCCTTGACGCCGTATCGCTGGACTCCACGCCCCTGGACGCCGTGTCCCTGGATTCCGCGCCCGTCGAGGGCGCGCCCGCGGACGGCGCCGTACGGCCGGAGGCACCGCACCCCGGCGCCGTGACCGGCGACGGCGCGGCCGAGGCGCCGGCCGGCGTCGAGGAGTCCGCGGAGCTCGCGGCGGCGCGCCGCCGCCACCCCTCGCACCCGGACTTCTCGCCGGCCCCCGCCGTGGGCGGCCCGGACCGCACCGCGGCCCGCCTGGAAGAGCTGTCCGAGGCGCGCGTTCCGCTCGCCGACGTACGCCCCGGGCCGCTGGGCACGCTCGATGTCTATGTGTTCGCCGACGGCACCACTCTCTGCATGACGCCGGGCCACCGGCAGACGGCCGAGCGGCTGGCGGGGGCGCTGCGGGAAGGCGAGCCGCCGGTGCTGCTGGGCGGTTCCGCGGTGGCGGGCGCGTACGCGCTGACGTTCACCTGCGGCGAGGAGACCGTGTACGTGCTGGCGGACCGGGTCATCGCCTCCATCTGAGGGCCCCGACAAGAAGCCCCTGACCGGAAGCCCCCCACAGGAGGCCTCCGGCAAGAAGCCCTCCGAGCCGGCCGGATCAGCAGCGGCGCGCCGTCTCCGCCACCAGCTCCAGCGCCTCCGCCAGTACTACGGCGGGGTCCGTAGCCGCGCCCCCGCCCGCACCCGTATCCCGTTCGCTGTCGTCCTCGGGATCGGTTTCCGTACGGCCGTGCGGGCGCGCGGCACCCGCACGAAGCACCTCGGCCAAATCGTGTCCGGCGACCGCGACCTGGTCGGCGACGGTGAACGGGCCCGCGTCAGGCAGCGGTACGGGCTCCCGCCCGGGGAACTCCAGGAGCTGGGCGCGCAGGGCCAATTCCCTTGCCAGCGCCAGCCCTTCGGCGGCGGCGCCGCGCCGGAGCGCCGACTGCGGAAGGGACCGGAGCCGGTCGGCGAGGGCGTTCACGGCGTTGATCAAAGGGGTCACGTCAAGCACATCGCGAGCCTATGCGCCGCCAACGCCTTGTTGCCAACGGCCGAACGCTCAGGCACGGTGGCGTGAAGGACCACGCTGGACCACCGTGAGGTGGACCAGAATTGGAGCTGCCCGGAGGCGCCGATGTCCCAAGTCTTCTCCGAAGAGACCCACCGGAACCTGCTCTCCCGCATCCCCCATTGCACCGGCCGTGAAGTCTCCGACTGGCTGCGCACCGTTGACGAAGGCCCCGCGCTCTTCCGCTTCGAGGAGAAGGTGAGCTGGCTGCGCGGCGAGCACAACCTCGCGTACGGCCATGCGAAAGCGATCATTCATGAGCACGATCTGAGGCGTGCGGCACGGAAACTGCTCTAGGACGGAAGGGCCCGCGGAGGACTTGCCTCCGCGGGCCCTTCGACGTGGCGGCCGGCCGGTGTGCCGGACCGGTCGGCGTCAGTCGCCACGCAGGATCGAGATCAGCCGCAGCAGCTCCAGGTAGATCCACACCAGGCTCATGGTGAGGCCGAAGGCCGCCAGCCAGGACTCCTCGCGGGGCGCGCCGTAGGCGATGCCGTCCTCGACCTGCTTGAAGTCCAGGGCGAGGAAGCAGGCGCCGAGCACGACGCCGACGACACCGAAGAGGATGCCGAGGCCACCGCTGCGGAAGCCGAGGCCGTCACCGCCGCCGAAGGCCATGAACAGCAGGTTCACGGCGGTCAGCAGCACGAAGCCGATCGCGGCTCCCATGACGTAGCGGTAGAAGCGCTGGTTGACCCTGATCAGCCGGGTCTTGTAGGCGATCAGCACACCGGCGAAGACCGCCAGCGTGCCGAGCACCGCCTGCATGGGGGCGCCGGCGAGCCGCTCGTTCACGGCGCCGGAGAGGCCGCCGAGGAAGAGGCCCTCGAAGCCGGCGTACGCCAGGATCAGCGCGGGCGACGGCTTGCGCTTGAACGCCTGGACGAGGCCGAGCACCATCGCCACCAGACCGGCGCCGACGGCCAGGCCCAGCTTGTCGGCCAGGGTGACCCAGCCCACTGCGGCACCCACGATGACCATGCCGAGCGTCATGGCGGTGCGCATGACGACGTCGTCCATCGTCATCCGGCCGGTGACCGGCGGGGCCCCGTACGGCTGCTGGAGCCCGCCGGGGGTGAGGTCCTGCTGGCCCTGGGCGTAGGGGTTGCCGCCCTGGGGGGCGTACGGGTTGCCGCCCTGCGCGTACGGATTGCCGGTGGCGTACGGGTTGCCCTGGGCCGCGGCGGGGCCCCCGGCCTGCGGCGCCGCGTTGAACTGCGCGTAGCCCGCGTCGCGGCTGAATCCCCGTCGCGAGAAGACCGGGTTGCTGCTCCTCATTTCACTCCTCCATGGCCGCCCTGCGCGACCTTGACTCAAGAGTAATGGGTAAGCAAAGAATGCACCCTAGTGCCGAAGGAGGATCTTTGGCGACATGCCGGTGACACCGGAGAACGTGCCCGTGACATCGGAAAACATACCCGGGACAGCGGGATGACGGCCGCGCGGCGCGGAATCGGGCGGCGGACCGCACGCGCGGCGACCGAGCGGGCACGAAGCGTGCGCCCGGGTATGCGCGCGAGTGCCCGGAGCCGGACTTGAACCGGCACGGCCCTTAGGCCAGTGAGGTTTAAGCTCACCGTGTCTGCATTCCACCATCCGGGCTTGTGCCCCGTACCGAGTACCGGGCGAAAGGGACGGTCTTCCCGGACCGCATGGATGGCGTACGGTCCCCCCCAGAGCGCAGTACCGAGCCTATCCGGCGCCATCCCCCGAACAGCGGAACGGCGGCCTCAGGTTGTCTGATTTTATTGGCAGGTGAGGGGGCATCAGCCACAGGTAATGGCAGTAGTCACATGCCCGGGGCCATGTCACTCATGCGGGGGTCGCCCCCGAGGATTGACGAAAACTCGATGCCCTCTCGGGGGCGGCGTCATACCCAAGGAGGACACCCGGCCCCCTCGGTACGCCGCAGGACTGCCCCCAGGACCGGGACTGCGACTGATCCGCGAGCCGCTTCCGGCCGGGACGATGGAGAAACCGACCACGGCCGCGGCCCCGCGCCGCGCATCCATCGACAGGAGTCCTCCCTCGTGACCACCACCCACTCCGGCGTCCAGACCGCCGCCCGCGCCACCGCGGTCGCCGCCCGTGCCCAGGACCTGACCAAGGTCTACGGCGAGGGCGAGACCCAGGTGGTCGCGCTGGGCGGCGTCTCCGTGGAGTTCCGCAAGGCGGAGTTCACCGCGATCATGGGCCCCTCGGGCTCGGGCAAGTCCACCCTGATGCACTGCGTCGCCGGCCTCGACTCCATATCCGGGGGCTCGGCCCGGATCGGTGACACCGAGCTCACCTCGCTCAAGGACAAGCAGCTCACCCAGCTGCGCCGGGACAAGATCGGCTTCATCTTCCAGGCGTTCAACCTGCTGCCCACCCTGAACGCGCTGGAGAACATCACGCTCCCCATGGACATCGCCGGCCGCAAGCCCGACAAGGCATGGCTGGACCGGGTCGTGGAGACCGTGGGCCTGTCCGGGCGGCTCAAGCACCGCCCCAACCAGCTCTCCGGCGGCCAGCAGCAGCGCGTGGCCGTCGCCCGCGCCCTGGCGAGCAAGCCCGAGATCATCTTCGCCGACGAGCCGACCGGCAACCTCGACTCCCGCTCCGGCGCCGAGGTCCTCGGCTTCCTGCGGAACTCGGTGCGCGAGCTGGGCCAGACCGTCGTGATGGTCACCCACGACCCCGTGGCCGCCTCCTACGCGGACCGCGTGATCTTCCTCGCCGACGGACAGATCGTCGACGAGATGTACGAGCCGACGGCCGACGCCGTGCTCGACCGCATGAAGCGGTTCGACGCCAAGGGCCGGATCAGCTGACGGCACGACGGCCCCGCCGTCCGCCCTCGACCGCTCGCGGCAGGCCGCCGCGCTCGACCCCAGCACCGCTCCCCCACCGCCGCCCGGCGCCCCGCGCCCGGCGGTGCGGCGCGGGCTGCCCTCCCCCAGGACTCACCCCATGTTCCGTACCGCGTTGCGCAACGTCCTCGCGCACAAAGCCAGACTGCTGATGACCGTCCTCGCCGTGATGCTCGGCGTGGCGTTCGTCTCCGGCACCCTGGTCTTCACCGACACCGTCGGCGAGGCCTACAAGAACAAGTCGGCCAAGAGCTTCGACCACGTCTCGGTCGCCATCCACAGCGAGGGCGGCTCCGGGCCGGCCCGCGACAAGCACGGCAAGGAGCCCGAGGAGGAGCCCAGGCTCACCGACGCCCTGCTGAAGAAGATCGAGGCCCTGCCCGGCGCCGAGTCGGCCACCGGCTCCATCTCCGGCTTCACCGCGCTCGCCGACAAGAAGGGCAAGCTCGCCGGCGAGGGCTGGGGCAGCGTGGGCTCCAACTTCCAGCCCGGCAAGGACGGCAAGGACCCCCGCTACACCTTCACTGAGGGCCGGCCGCCCCGGGCCGCCGACGAGATCGCGATCGACAGCAGGACCGCCGGCCGCACCGGCTACACGGTCGGCGAGACCGCCCGGCTGTCCACCGACGGCCCGGTGAAGCAGCAGAAGATCACCGGCATCTTCGGCACCGACGACGGCATGGTCAGCGCCGGCGGCACCCTGGTGATCTTCGACAACGCCACCGCGATGAAGCTCTTCGCCAAGACCGGCGAGTACAACGAGATCACCGTCAAGGCGAAGCCCGGCACCTCCGAGGCCGACCTCAAGAGCGCCGTCGAGAAGATCCTGCCGAAGGACACCTCGGCCGTCACCGGCCGGACGCTGGCCGACGACCAGAACCGGATGATCGCCCGGGAAACCTCGGCCATGGGCCAGGCGCTGCTCTACTTCGCCGGCATCGCCCTCTTCGTGGGCATCTTCATCATCGCCAACACCTTCACCATGCTGGTCGCCCAGCGGACCAAGGAACTGGCCCTGATGCGCGCCGTCGGCGCCTCCCGCCGCCAGATCACCCGCTCGGTGCTCCTGGAGGCCCTGATCGTCGGCCTGGTCGCCGCGGTCACCGGCTTCGTGCTCGGCCTCGGCATCGCGGTCGGCATGCGCTCCGCGCTCAACGGCATCGGCGCCTCGCTGCCCGACGGCCCGCTGATCGTCGCCCCCTCCACCGTGCTGACCGCGCTGCTGGTCGGCGTGCTGGTCACCATGCTCGCCGCCTGGCTGCCCGGCCGCCGGGCCGCGAAGATCCCGCCGGTGGCGGCCATGAACAGCGTGCACGCCGTGCCGACCACGCGTTCGCTGGTGGTGCGCAACACCATCGGCTCGATCATCACCGCCCTCGGCATGGGGCTCACCTTCTGGGGCGTCTCCGTCGGCAAGGACGGCAAGATGCTCATGGCCGGTGGCGCGCTGTTCATGGTGATCGGCGTCATCGTGCTCACGCCGCTGCTGGCGCGCCCGGTGATCTCGGCGGCCACGCCCCTGCTGAACCGCTTCGGCATCGCGGGCAAGCTGGCCCGGGAGAACTCGCTGCGCAACCCGCGCCGCACCGCCGCCACCGCCTCCGCGCTGATGATCGGGCTCACCCTGATCACCGCCATGACGGTGATGGCCACCTCGCTGCACAGCGCGATCGACAAGATGGCCGCCGGCTCCCTGAAGGCGGACTACACGATCAGCATGGCCGACTTCACCCCGCTCTCCCCCGAGGTGCGGTCCGGGCTGGACAAGCTGCCCGAGGTCGAGGCCACCAGCCCGATGCGGTCGACCTACGCCGAGTCGGACGGCTCCAGCGTCACGCTCGTCGGCGTGGACCCGAAGAGCATCGACAAGCTGCTGTCCTTCGACTTCACCGGCGGCTCCGCGGCCGGGATGGCCCGCGGCGGCGTCCTGATCGACTCCAAGCTGGCCGCCGGCAGGGGCCTGAAGACCGGTGACAAGCTGCCGGTGACCTTCCGCGACGACTCGACCGCGCGGCTGGAGGTGTCCGGCGTCTACAAGTCCAACGAGATGCTCAACGGCGTGATCGTGCCGACGGACGTGGTCGACAAGCACTTGGAGAAGGTCGCGGACGACCAGGTCCTGGTGAAGATGAAGGGCGGCGCCTCGGACAAGGCCGAGGACCGCATCGTCAAGGCCCTCGGCGAGAACCCGGCCATCAAGATCCAGGACCGCCAGGACATCAGCGATCAGATCGCCCAGGCCATCAACCTGATGCTGAACGTGATGTACGGCCTGCTGGCCATGGCCGTGCTGATCGCGGTGCTGGGCGTCGTCAACACCCTGGCGATGTCGGTGTTCGAGCGGAAGCACGAGATCGGGATGCTGCGGGCCATCGGCCTCGACCGCTCGCGGGTCAAGCGCATGGTCCGGCTGGAGTCCGTGGTGATCTCGCTCTTCGGCGCGGTGCTCGGCATCGGGCTGGGCATCTTCCTCGCCTGGGCCGGCGGCACCTCCGCGGCCAAGTCGATCGCCACCTACAGCATGGAGATCCCGTACGGCCGGATCGCGATCTTCCTGCTGCTGGCGGCCCTGGTCGGAGTGCTGGCGGCGCTCTGGCCGGCCCGCCGGGCGGCCAGGCTCAACGCGCTCGAGGCCATCAAGGCGGAGTAGGCGCGCCGGAGCGACTCCGGGAAGGGCCCCGGGCCCGCGGCTTCCCGCCGCGGGCCCGGGGCCCTTCCCCCGTTCCGGACGAACCGACCGGCCCCACCGGCCGGTCCGCGGCCCGGCCCGGCCCGGCTCAGCTCAGCCACTCCCGGGAGCGCAGCCGCATCCCCGAGGCGCCGGACTCCGGCGTTCTGACCGCCAGCACCTGGTTGACGCCGATCCGGTTCCGCTCGAAGGACAGCGCCGAGGCGGCCATGTAGAGCCGCCAGACGCGGGCCCGGCCCGGGGAGGTGAGCCGCACCGCGGCCGGCCAGTGCGCTTCCAGGTTGGCGACCCAGGCCCGCAGCGTACGGGCGTAGTGCTCGCGGATCGCCTCCACGTCGCGGACCTCGAACCCGGCCTCCTCCAGCAGCGCGACGGTGCTGCCCACGGGGGCCAGCTCGCCGTCGGGGAAGACGTACGCGTCGATGAACTCGTCCACCTCGTACGCCTCCTCGTCCTTCAGGGGGCGCCGGGCGATCTGGTGGTTGAGCAGCCGGCCGCCCGGTACGAGCAGCTCGTGCAGCCGGGTGGCGTACTCCCGGTAGAGGTCGGAGCCGACGTGTTCGGCCATGCCGATGGAGGAGATCGCGTCGAACGGGCCGTCGGTGACCTCCCGGTAGTCCTGCACCCGGATCTCCACCCGGTCGGTCAGCCCGGCGTCGGCGATCCGCTTGCGGGCGTAGGCGGCCTGCTCGGTGGAGAGCGTGACCCCGACGGCGTGCACGCCGTACTCGCGCGCCGCGTGGAGCACCATCGAGCCCCAGCCGCACCCCACGTCCAGCAGGCGGTCACCGGGTTTGAGCGCCAGCTTGCGACAGATCAGATCGAGCTTGGCCGCCTGGGCCTCCTCGAGCGTGGACCGCTCGTCCCAGTAGGCGCAGGAGTAGACCATGGAGGGGCCCAGCACCAGCTCGTAGAAGTCGTTGCCGACGTCGTAGTGGTGACTGATCGCCTCCTTGTCGCGGCGCAGGCTGTGCAGTCCGCCGCGGCGGCGGCGCATCTCCTCGCGGGGCGGGGCGGGCGGCAGCCCCGGGCCCGCCAGGGAGATCAACTCCCGTGCCGCCGCCCGCAGCCGGGGGTCGCGCAGGGCCGCCAGCGGGCCGCGCGGGCCGCTGTGCGCGTCGGTCTCCGGGCGTTCCCACAGCAGTCCCGCGAGGCGGTCCAGCGCGTCGTAGAGGTCCCCCTCGACGTCGAGCTCGCCGGCCACCCAGCCCCGGGCGAGGCCCAACTCCCCGGGGCACCACAGCAGGCGCCGCAGGGCCCGCCGGTGGCGGACGACGAGGGTGGGGGTGCCGGGCGGCCCGGCTTCGCTGCCGTCCCAGGCCCGTACGCGGACCGGGAGCGGGGCGCCCAGCAGTTCCTCCGCGAGTGTGGTGAGCCGCAGCGCGGCATCCGCCATGTCGCACACCTCCGTGACGACGACTGTCCATGCGTGGACGTGGATAAGGGCTCCATCACCACGTAAACATCATCATCAGGCGCTGTAGTCCCGCTACATGGCGCCCACATCGGCCGGCGGAAAGGGGGCGCGCACCGGCCGGCGACAGGGCTCGCGGCGGCCGGGGGCGCGGGGCGCGCGGGCGCTGGAAGCGCGCGAAGTGGCCTGACAACAGTGTCCGGACAGCGCGAAAGGGCGCTCGCACCACGGATGGCGAGCGCCCTTTCGGCGTGTGTGCTGGGTACGGCGTACCGCGCGCGACAGCCCTAGGAGGCCTTGGCCTTCTGGGAGTGGGAGTCGGCGGACGCGGCGGCCGGGGCCGGCGCCGGCTTGGCGGCCTCGTAGAACTCCTCGCGGGGGTTCTCCATCGCGCCGAGGGAGACGACCTCGCGCTTGAGGAACATCGCCAGCGTCCAGTCGGCGAGGACCCGGATCTTGCGGTTCCAGGTCGGCACGGCCATGCCGTGGTAGCCACGGTGCATGTACCACGCCAGGCGGCCGCGCAGCTTGATCTTCGCCTTGCCCATGACGATCATCGCCACGCCCTTGTGCAGGCCGAGACCGGCCACCGCACCCTTGTTGGCGTGCTTGTACTCCTGCTGCGGGAAGCCCCGCATGCCGGAGATGACGTTGTCGCCGAGGACCTTGGCCTGGCGCAGCGCGTGCTGGGCGTTGGGCGGGCACCAGGCGTTCGGGTTGCCGTTGGCGCGGCCGACGAGGTCCGGGATCTGGGCGTTGTCGCCCGCGGCCCAGATGTAGTCGGTGCCCTTGACCTGGAGGGTGGCGTCGGCGTCCACGTGACCGCGGGGGCCGAGCGGCAGGCCGAAGCGGGTCAGCGCCGGGTTCGGCTTCACGCCGGCCGTCCACACGATGGTGTTGGAGTCGACCTCGAGGCCGTTCTTGAGGACCACGTGGCCGTCGACGCAGGAGTCCATCGACGTCGAGAGGTAGACCTCGACACCGCGGTTCTTGAGGTGCTCCAGACCCCAGGTGCCCAGCTCGGGGCCGACCTCGGGGAGGATCTTGTCCGCGGCGTCGACCAGGATGAAGCGCATGTCCTCGCGCTTCACGTTGGAGTAGTACTTGGCCGCGTCACGGGCCATGTCCTCGACCTCGCCGATGGTCTCCGCGCCGGCGAAGCCACCGCCGACGAAGACGAACGTGAGCGCCTTGCGGCGGACGTTCTCATCGGTGGTCGAGTCGGCCTTGTCGAGCTGCTCGAGGACGTGGTTGCGCAGGCCGATGGCCTCCTCCACGCCCTTCATGCCGATGCCGTTCTCGGCCAGGCCGGGGATCGGGAAGGTACGGGAGACCGCGCCGAGCGCGATGACCAGGTAGTCGAAAGGCAGCTCGTACGCCTCGCCGACGAGCGGCGTGATCGTGGCCACCTTGCGGTCCTGGTCGATCGTGGTGACTCGACCGGTGAGGACCTCCGCCTTGGGGAGCACGCGCCGCAGCGGGACCACGACGTGGCGAGGGGAGATGCTGCCGGCGGCGGCTTCGGGGAGGAAGGGCTGGTACGTCATGTACGAGCGCGGGTCGACGACCGTGACAGTCGCCTCGCCGTAGCGCATCTTCTTCAGGATGCGACGGGCTGCGTACAGGCCAACGTACCCACCGCCTACTACGAGGATCCTGGGACGCTCCGTGGTGCTCATGTTTCGAGTATCCAGCACCCCTCGGGAGGGTGCTCGTGAGCCCCTTCACAAGCCTTCGGGACCCCTCTGCTACACTCCCCCGCCGCCGTGACCGAGATCATGACGCGCGGCCGGAACCACGGTGTCCGGAGAGGCGGCCCGCACCCCGTGTGAACTGGCCTTGTCGGTGCTCCGACGAACGGACCGGCACCGTGGGGCGCTTGGCGGAAACACGCCCGTAACACCGCGGCCGCCGGCGGACGGCGCACCCGGGGGCGCTTATCCGGCCCTTACGGCCCCGAGATGACACCCCCGCGGGGCTCTTTCATGTGAAGAAATTCACGAACTTTGTCGCCGGGGCCGCCCCGAAGTTCCCTCCGGGGCGGCTGCGGGGCGGCTCGACGGTGACCCGAGGGCCGCTCAGCGGCGGCTCAAGCCAAGGCAACCGCAACGCCGTCGAGAATGTCTCTCTCGCTCACGACCACCTCGCGGGCACCGATCCGCTCCATGATCGACAGCAGTACGAGGGCGCCCGCGCCGATCACGTCCACCCGCCCGGGGTGCATCACCGGGATCGCGGCCCGGCGCTCGTGCGGGGCGGCCAGCAGCTCCTCGGTGATCTCCCGCACCCGCTCCACGGAGATCCGCGCGTGGTGGATGGCGGCCGGGTCGTAGGCGTCCAGGCCGAGGGCGATGGCGGCGACGGTGGTCACCGAGCCGGCCAGGCCCACCAGCGTGCGTGCCGACCGCAGCGGCACGGTCCGCTCGACCAGGTCCAGGGCGGCCTCGATGTCGCTCCGTATGGCCGCGATCTGCTCCGGCGCCGGCGGGTCGGTGAGGACGCCGTCGCGCAGGAGGTGACGCTCGGTCATCCGCACACAGCCGACGTCGACCGAGCGGGCCGCCTCGACGTGCTCGTCCCCGACCACGAACTCCGTGGAGCCGCCGCCGATGTCGACGACGAGGTACGGCCGGTCCAGGTGGTCGCGGCCGGCCAGCTCCCGGGTGGCGCCGGTGAAGGAGAACTCCGCCTCCTGGTCGCCGGTGACGACCTCCGGGGTCACGCCGAGGATTTCGCGGACGCCGTCGGTGAACGCGTCGCGGTTCTCCGCGTCCCGGGAGGCCGAGGTGGCCACGAACCGGACGCGGGCGGCGCCCAGTTCGCGGATGACCTCCGCGTACTCCCGGCAGGCGGCGAAGGTTCGCTCCAGGGCCTCGGGGGCCAGCCGCCCGGTGCGGTCCACGCCCTGGCCGAGCCGGACGACGGTCATCCGCCGGTCCAGCTCCTTCAGCTCGCCGGTCTCGGGGTGCACATCGGCGACCAGCAGCCGGATGGAGTTCGTACCGCAGTCGACGGCGGCGACCCGGGTCATGCGGCGTCCCCCTCCCCGGGGCCGCCGGCGGCGGACGGCGACGGCGCGCCGTCGGACCCGTCCGCTCCGGTCGGGCAGCCGGCGCAGGGGCCCTTGCGCCACCACTCGGGCAGCAGGGCGATCGCCTCGTCGCCCAGCGGGTTGACCCCGGGGCCCGCGGCCAGCGAGTGACCCACCAGCACGTGCAGGCACTTCACCCGGTCCGGCATGCCGCCGGCGCTCGGGAAGCCCTGGAGGACCTCGATCGCGTCCCGGCGGCGGATGTAGTCCTCGTGCGCGGCGCGGTAGGCGGCGGCCAGCTCCGGGTCCTCGGCGAGCCGGGCCGACATCTCCTTCATGACGCCCTCGGCCTCCAGCGTGCCGATCGCGGACGCGGCGCGCGGGCAGGTCAGGTAGTAGAGGGTCGGGAAGGGCGTGCCGTCCTCCAGGCGCGGCGCGGTCTCCACCACGTCGGGGAGGCCGCAGGGGCAGCGGTGCGCGATGGCGCGCAGCCCGCGCGGCACGCGGCCGAGCTGCTCGCCGATCGCCGCGACATCGGCGTCGGTGGGCGGGGTGTGCGGAGTCGGAGGGGGTGCGGCGTCCATGCGTGCGATTGTGCCGTTTCGTTCGTCGGGATCGTGAGAAGTCGCGGGGCGCGCGTCGTGGTCGGGGGGCCGGCGCGCCCGTGTCACCGTCGGGAGCGGGCCGCGGCGCGCGCCCGCGTCACCCCCGGGGGCCGTCGACGCGGTCGACGGCGTCCCAGAGGTTGGAGTACCAGGGGCGGCCGGTGCCGCGCCGGTCGGCGTCGCGGGCCTCCTCGGCGCCCGGGGCGTCGGTCAGGGTGTACCCGGTCTCCCCCGGGCGCACATAGTGCAGGTGCTCGCGCGCCTGCTGCTCCACGAAGGCCGGGTCCTGCCAGCGGTCCCGGAGCTCCCGCAGCTCCTCGACCCGCTCGCGGGCCTGCTCGGCCCGGCGCCGCTGGTCGTCGATCTCGGAGCGCTGCGAGATCCACTGCCGCATCGGATAGGCGAGGGCCACGACCAGGGAGCAGACGACGAGGGCGAGCAGCGCGGCCCGGCCGGTGAGCCGGCTGCGGGTGCGGGCCCGGTAGACCCGGGCCACGGCCTGCCCGCCGAGCGTTCTGATCCTGGTCGCGGTGGAGTACCGGTCCCCGGCCGTCCTGCGCGCCACCTCGCCTCCCCGGTTACGTGCGTACGTCCCCGGACACGGTACGGGACCGGGGCCGGGGACGTACGGAGCCTCGTGGCTCGGCGGCTCAGCTGGCGGGGCGGAACCGCGGGAACGCGGAGCGGCCGGCGTAGACCGCGGCGTCGTCGAGGATCTCCTCGATGCGCAGCAGCTGGTTGTACTTGGCGACGCGCTCGGAGCGGGCCGGGGCGCCGGTCTTGATCTGGCCGCAGTTGGTGGCGACGGCCAGGTCGGCGATGGTGACGTCCTCGGTCTCACCGGAGCGGTGCGACATCATGCACTTGAAGCCGTTGCGCTGGGCCAGCTCGACGGCGTCCAGGGTCTCGGTCAGCGAACCGATCTGGTTGACCTTGACCAGCAGGGCGTTGGCGGAGCCCTCCTCGATGCCGCGGGCCAGGCGCTCGGGGTTGGTGACGAACAGGTCGTCGCCGACGAGCTGGACCTTGTCACCGAGCTGGTCGGTGATGGTCTTCCAGCCCTCCCAGTCCTCCTCGTTCAGCGGGTCCTCGATGGAGACCAGCGGGTACGCGTCGACGAGCTCGGCGTAGTACGCGGTCATCTCGGCGGCGGTGCGGGACTGGCCCTCGAACTGGTAGACGCCGTCCTTGTGGAACTCGGTGGCGGCGACGTCGAGCGCGAGCGCGATGTCCTGGCCGGGGGTGTAGCCGGCCTTCTCGATGGCCTCCAGGATCAGGTCCAGGGCCTCGCGGTTGGAGTCGAGGTTCGGGGCGAAGCCGCCCTCGTCGCCGAGGCCGGTGGACAGGCCGCGGTCCTTCAGCACGCCCTTGAGGGTGTGGTAGACCTCGGCGCCCCAGCGCAGCGCCTCGGAGAAGGACTCCGCGCCGATCGGCGCGATCATGAACTCCTGGATGTCCACGTTGGAGTCGGCGTGCGAGCCGCCGTTGAGGATGTTCATCATCGGAACGGGCAGCAGGTGCGCGTTCGGGCCGCCGAGGTAGCGGAAGAGCGGCAGGTCGGAGGCCTCGGAGGCGGCGTGCGCGACGGCGAGGGAGACGCCGAGGATGGCGTTGGCGCCGAGCGAGGACTTGTCGGGGGTGGCGTCCAGGTCGAACATCGCCTGGTCGATCAGCCGCTGCTCGGTGGCGTCGTAGCCCACCAGCTCCGGGCCGATCTGCTCGATGACGGCCAGCACGGCCTTCTCGACGCCCTTGCCGCCGTAGCGGCTCTTGTCACCGTCGCGGAGCTCCAGGGCCTCGAACGCACCGGTGGAGGCACCGGAGGGAACGGCAGCACGGCCGGTGCTGCCGTCGTCGAGGCCGACCTCGACCTCGACCGTGGGGTTGCCTCGCGAGTCGAGGATTTCCCGGGCTACGACGACGTCGATGGACGGCACGAGCATCTCCTTTGGGATGTGACGCTGAAGCGCGGCGTCGCGTCGACGCCGCGTCTCCTTGGCTCTGCGGGATGAGCCTAACCGGCTCCGGGGCTCCACTCGGCCCGCCGCCCTCCCCCGGCCACGAAAAGGAGCCCAAAGGCCCGCACAAAGGGCCAAAAGGCCCTGGCGGCGGCGCGGGGCGGGAGCGTAGGGGGTGACACGTACGGCCCCGGGCGGGCGCTCGCGGGGAGCCACCCGGCCGGGGCCGTCAGTGCCGGATCAGCCCAGGTGGAGCTGCTGGCCCGGGAAGATCAGGTCGGCGTCGGTGACGACGCCCTTGTTGAGCTCGAAGAGCTTCTGCCAGCCGCCCTCGACGCCGTGGGCGTCGGCGATCGCCGCGAGGGTGTCACCGGACTTCACGGTGTACTCGCCGGTGCCCTTCACGGCGCCCTTGGGGGCGGCGTGCTTCGGGCCGGTCTTTTTCGGCGCCTTCGTGGCGGCGGGCTTCTCGGCCGGCGCGCTCTGGGCCTTCAGGCTCTTGCCGGCGGCCTTGGGGGCGGCCTTCGGGGCCTTGGCGGCGCCGGTGCTCTTGGCGGCCTTGGAGGTCTTGGCGGAGCCGCTGGGGTCGACCTTGGCCTTGGCGCCACCGGCGGTCAGGCCACCGGCGCCGGCGCAGGCCCAGGCGCCCGGGCCCTGGATGGCGAGCAGCTTCTCGGCGGCGGCGATCTGCTGGTCCTTGGTGGCCAGGTCGGCGCGCGCGGCGTACTGGGTGCCGCCCGCGGCCTTCCAGCTGGACTGGGAGAACTGCAGTCCGCCGTAGTAACCGTTGCCGGTGTTGATGTGCCAGTTGCCGCCGGACTCGCACTGGGCGACCTTGTCCCAGGTCTGGACGGAGGCGGCGTTGGCGGTGCCCGCCATCAGCAGCGGCGCGGCGACGGCGGCACCGGTGACACCGGCGAGCGTGACGATCTGAACGGCCTTGGACGGACGACGGTGCTTGCCCATGAAAGGTTTCTCCTCACCGACGCCTACGAGGTGAGCTGTCGGGTTCGGGCTGTGAGTAGTGCCCGGCCGGTGCTTGCGCACCGAGCTTCACCCCAAGCCGGTCGGCCCGTTCGTTCAACAGGCGTGTCCGGCGCTTACCTTGGGTCCCCCGCTCCTGCCTTCGGCGCTTGCGCGTCGACTTCCTCCGATCGCCGGCAGGATTCGGCGTGACGATCGGCGGTGCCCGCTGTGGCGAGCGGCTACGACCGTAAACACACACCGGCCGGAGGTTCAAAGCCCTTCCGCTCGCCGCGAGACGTCCCATTTGCCCTCCCGGCCGCCGCATCCGCGCAGGTCGGAACCGGTGCGCGGGAAGCGGGCGGCCGGGGTGGAGGTATGGGTGTGATGAGATGCTTGTCTCACTCCCAAGTCGGACAAACCACCGCAGTCTGATCGGGCGTCAGGAGCCGGTGACCTCCAGCCGCTGACCCGGCACGATGAGGTCCGGGTCGTCCCCGACGGTCGCCCGGTTGGCCTCGTAGAGGGCGGGCCAGCCGCCGGCCACGGAGTGCCGGTCGGCGATCGAGGAGAGGTTGTCCCCGGGGCGCACGGTGTAGCGGTCGTCGCCGGCGAGCGTGTCACCGCGCTCCGTGCCGCGCGAGGTGTGCGCGTCCCCCGGGGAGCGCCCGGGGGGCGTGGTGCCGGCCTCGGGGGCGGGCTCGCCCCGGTGCCGGCCCGTGCCCGTACCGGCGCCCGTGTCGCCACCGGACGCGGGGTCCGTGGCCGGGGTGCCGGGCGGCGTCGTGGGCGGCGTGGGCGTGGCCGGGGCGCCGGGCGCCGTCGGGGTGCTCGGGGCCCCGGGGGCGGTCGGCGTTCCGGGCGAGGCCGGGG
>NZ_JBPQTV010000052.1:0-26504 GCF_051386515.1 Streptomyces sp. URMC 123
CTGCCCATGCCCCGCCCATGTCCCGCCGCGCGCCGTCGACTTCGGCCGGCGGGGAATGCGCCCCGCCCCATCCCGCGTTCTTCTCCATGGACACGAGGAGGAGTGGTGAGGGTGCGCGAACCGCAGGACTTGTACACATGGGACCCCAAGGGCCTCGCCGTCGCCGACATGGCGATCGCGCAGGACTCCGCCGGCCTGATCATGCTCTACCACTTCGAGGGCTACATCGACGCCGGCGACACCGGTCAGCAGATCGTCGAGCGGCTGACCGACATGCTGCCCGGCCAGGTCGTCGCCCGCTTCGACGTCGACCGGCTCATCGACTACCGCGCCCGCCGCCCGCTGCTCACCTTCCACCGCGACCACTGGGCCGCGTACGACATGCCCGAGCTCGATGTGCGGCTCCTCCAGGACGCCACCGGCGCGCCCTTCCTGCTGCTCTCCGGCCCCGAGCCGGACGTGGAGTGGGAGCGCTTCGCGGCGGCCGTCCGGCAGATCGTCGAACGCCTCTCCGTCCGGCTCTCGGTCAACGTCCACGGCATCCCCATGGGCGTGCCCCACACCCGCCCCGTCGGCATCACCCCGCACGGCAACCGCCTGGACCTGATGCCGGCCCGGCAGAGCTTCTTCGACGAGGCCGAGGTGCCCGGCAGCGCGGAGTCCCTGGTCGAGTTCCGGCTCGCCCAGGCCGGCCACGACGTCCTGGGCGTCGCCGCGCACGTGCCGCACTACATCGCGCGCTCCCCGTACCCCGACGCGGCCCTGACCGCCCTGGAGGCCATCACCGCCGCCACGGGACTCGTCCTGCCGGACGTCGCCCACGCGCTCCGTACGGCCGCCCGCCGCACCCAGACGGAGATCGACCGGCAGGTGCGGGAGGGCGACGAGGAACTGGTCGCCCTGGTCCGCGGGCTGGAGAACCAGTACGACGCCGCGGCCGGCGCGGAGACGCGCGGCAACCTCGTCGCCGAGTCCGTCACGCTGCCGTCGGCGGACGAGATCGGGCGCGAGTTCGAGCGGTTCCTCGCCGAGCGGGAAGGGGAAGGCGGCTGACCGCCGCGGGGTGTTCTCGTACGTGGGTATCCCGGGGCCGGGGCCGAAGCCGAGGGCGGGGGCGCGGGTCGTGCGGACGCCCGGCCTCCGGGTTCCGTACGCCGGGCCCCGGCGGCGCCTCCGCGGCCCGCACCTCTAGGCTGAGCCCATGCTGAAGGTGGGCCTGACCGGCGGAATCGGCGCCGGCAAGAGCGAGGTGTCCCGACTGCTCGCCGCGTACGGCGCCGTGGTGGTCGACGCGGACCGGATCGCCCGCGAGGTCGTCGAACCCGGCACCCCGGGCCTGGCCGCCGTCGTCGAGGCGTTCGGCACGGAGATCCTCACCCCGGACGGCACCCTCGACCGGCCCCGGCTCGCGTCGATCGTCTTCGCCGACCCCGAGCGCCTGCGCGCCCTGAACGAGATCGTCCACCCGCTGGTCGGCCACCGCTCCGCGGAGCTGGAGCGGGCGGCGGGGCCGGACGCCGTCGTCGTCCACGACGTCCCCCTGCTCACCGAGAACGGCCTCGCCCCCCTCTACGACCTGGTCATCGTCGTGGACGCGGACCCGAGCACCCAGCTCGACCGGCTGGTGCGGCTGCGCGGCATGACGGAGGACGAGGCCCGCGCGCGCATGGCCGCGCAGTCCACCCGCGAACAGCGACGGGCGATCGCCGACCTCGTCATCGAGAACGACGGCCCGCGGGAGGCGCTGGAGCGCCGGGTGCGCGAGGTGTGGGACGAGTTGTCGGCCCGGGCGGCGAAGCGGTCCGGCTGACCCGGCCGCCGCACCAGGAATACCCTTTCCGTACGCCGCGTTTCAGCTCCCGTCGCACTCCACGTGACACGCGAACGGAAAGGAGGCGACGATGCCGCAGGGCACGCCCGAGAACCACGTCATCGACTACCGAGCGGCCGAGCAACTGCTGGCCGCGCGCGATCCGCGCGGTGCGGTGAAACTGCTCGACGAGGTGGTGGCCGCCCACCCGGAGAACACCGCGGCCCGCCTCCTGCGCGCCCGGGCGTTCTTCGCCGCGGCCCAGCTCCGCGCGGCCGAGCTGGAGTTCCAGCTCGTGCTCGAGCGCGAACCGGACAACGCGTTCGCGCACTTCGCGCTGGCCCGCACGTTCGAGCGGGCCAACCGCCCGGAGGCGGCCCGCCGCCACTTCCGCCTCGCCGCGGCGCTCGACCCCCGCCCCGACTACCTCGCCGCGGCGGACTTCGGCCCCACGGGCTGAGGGGGCGCTACGCGAGCAGGCGGGTCAGGGCCATGCTCGCGAAGCAGAGGCCCAGGCCGAGCCACGAGGCGCCCGCCCGCCCCCGTCGCTTGCCGTACCAGGCGCAGCCGGCACCGACGCCCGCCGCCACCGCGACCAGGAGCGCCCGCCAGACGACGTCACCGGTCAGGGCCACGGCGATGAAGACGGCCCAGAACCCGAAAGCGATCAACGACGTGGTGCCCAGGGCCAGTCGCCCGATCGAGTGATGGAAGGTGTCGAGGGTCGCTCGACGGCGCTCCCGCGGGGAGGCGGTGAGGAAGGCCAGTCGCTGGCCCTCGGGGTCGAGGTCGTCGTGATGGCCGAGCATGTGGCGCTCCTTCGCTCCGCAGCCCGGTCACGGTAGGTGCCGGGATCGTTCC
Source organism: Streptomyces sp. URMC 123 (assembly GCF_051386515.1). Classification (NCBI taxonomy): domain Bacteria; kingdom Bacillati; phylum Actinomycetota; class Actinomycetes; order Kitasatosporales; family Streptomycetaceae; genus Streptomyces; species Streptomyces sp. URMC 123. Next base: position 2,672 of record NZ_JBPQTV010000052.1, read on the forward strand.
GCAGTGTTGTTAGCATGCCGCGGAATCGCCCCAGCCCCAGCCACCGCAGTGGAGCCCCACGGATGAATCTCCGCGTCACGCCGCCCGATCTCGAAGGTTTCGCCGACCTTCTGCGCAGAGCCGCTGACGACGCGGACGCCGCGCGGTCCTACACCGCGAAGTTCGGGACGGTCAGCCGCGGTTCACAGGGACTGCTCACCCGGATCATCGATCTCCACGCCGATCTGGAGTCGGATGTCTCCGGCACGTTCCGGCGCTTGCGTGCCCTTCTCTCGTCCGCGGCGGGCGAGCTGGACCAGGCCGCACGCTATTACCGTGAGGCCGATCTGCGCCAAGCGACGGCAATGGACGCCGCCGCCCCGCGATACGAGCGCAAGGCGAGCCGTGAACTTTTCTGATGTCGCGGAGCCGACCTCCCGGCTCAAGGCCCCCGGAGTGCCCGAGGAATTCAGCTCTCCGATCGAGCTCTTGAACGCGGCGGGGGATCTGCTCAGCCCGACGGCGTGGATGATCGAGGTCCTGCGCATGTCCCTCGGCATCAATCCGCTGGAGAAGGCGCAGAGCTACTTCGCGGGCGACTGGCAGGCGTACGCCCGGTGCGCGGAGGTCTGGGGAAACCTTGAGGCTCTCTGCGAGGACATGGCGGCGAACCTCGCCTCCGGTGCGCGCACACTGGACGCCACATGGGACGGCAGCGCGGCCGAGTCGGCGCAGACGTATTTCGACGAATTGCGCCGCGATACGCTGGAGATCAAGAGATCCCTCGACGCGATGCGGAGGGAGTACGAAGTCGCCGCGCACGGCGTCTGGTCCACCGCGAAGATGGTCGGCCAGGCCCTGCAACAGCTGGCCGACCACGCCGCCCTGGCAGCGCTGTCGGCGGCGGCCGGGAGTGCCCTTTCCTGGACGGGCGGCGGCGCGATTCTCGGCTTCGGCGTCAGCGCGCTGCAAATTCGTCGCATCATCGATCTCTGGGACGACGCCACGCGGGCGATCAACGCGTTGCAGCGGACGATCGATGGCGTATACGGCCAATTGGCAAACATCGGCGCGGAGCTCGCCGCGTCATTCCACCGCTTTCCGCTGCCGCGCGCCGCGTACGACCACCCCTTGACCTGAGCCGCCGGCCGCCGCGGCGGCCCCCGCCGCTCAGCCCGTGAAAACGGCCAACAACGCAACGCACCCCGCGTCCACGCCCAGCGCCCACCACGCCAACCGCGTGGAACCGCGCCGCCGCGCGATCCACGCGAGATAAGCCGCACCGCACGCCAACGTGGCGGACACCGCACCCGGAAGAGTGACTCTGCCGAGCGCGATCCAGATCACCGGAAACGGTAGAGCGAGAAGCGCGGCCAGACACATGGTGATGTAAACCGTGCTGTGGCGGACTCCCCGCAGAAACGCATTCGCGATCTCCGCGTCGTAGTGCACACGTGAAGAAGCCATGCGCAACCGACGTTCCTCGGCGTTGGAAGCCCGGGACCTGTCAAACATGAGAGGACCATAGCGGCTGACGGCACCCGCCGTATTCACCCCGATCGGTGGCGCCTTCATGCTGCTACGGTGGCGCGCGTCCAACCGCGCACGAGAGGTGCCCAGTGGTGAATTTTCGAGTGGAGCCCAGCGATCTGGCGAGCTATGCGCGACAAGTCAGGCGCGCGGCCGACGACGCTCAGGACGCCCTCTCGTACGTGCGGAAGTTCACCGCGATCTCGCCTGCGGAAACAGGCCTCTTGTGGCGGCCGTTCGAAATGCATGACGGTTTGCGGGACGGTGTCACTCATATGCTCAAGCGGCTCGATCGAATCCTGTCCGCATCGGCGAACGAACTCGCCGCCTCGGCTCGGTACTACCGCGAGACGGACAGCGCGACCGCGGCATCGCTGGATGCCGCTTACGCGAACCGAGGGCGCTGAGAAGATGCCCTTCTCCGACGTCGCCGATGCTGCGGCGTGCCTCAAGCCGCCGAAAGCACCGGCGGAATACGTGAGTCCGCTCAAGCCGCTCAATGACATCGGTGATCTCATCAGTCCGGCGGCATGGCTGTCGGAACTGCTGGAGATCGCGCTGGGAAAGAACCCTATGGAAGAGGCCCAGCGGCACTTCGGAGGTGACTGGGAGGCGTACGCAACGAGCGCGGAGGCGTGGCACAACCTGGGCAGAGCCTGCTCGGCCATGGCGCGCAATCTGGAATCGGGGAACGTCCGCCTGAGCGCGACATGGCAGGGCTGTGCCGCCGATGCCGCCTTTCAGTACTTCGATACGCTCCGCCGAAAGCTCCAGGGGGTCGCATCGTCGCTGGACGCCATGCGCGTCGAGTACGAAACGGTGGCTCAAGGTGTCTGGGCGGCAGCGGAAATGGTGGCCCAGATTCTCGCCACCATCGTCGATCTGTGCGCGACTTGGGCCATCTGCGCGGCGGCGGGAACGGCCATGTCCTGGACCGGCTGGGGCGCCGCAGTCGGTTACGGGGTCGGAGCCCTCCAGGCCGTGAAGGTCATCGAGCGGTGGGACGAGGCGACCGAGTGGGTGAACAAGAGCCAGCTTGTCGTCAACGCGAGCTGCGGCGTGCTCGCCCGTCTCGGTGGGGAACTCGCCGCTCAGCTCAACACCTTCCCCCTCCCACGCGACGGGTACGACCACCCCGCCGTCTGACCCCCGCCCCACGAAGGACCCGCCATGCCAGAGCAACCGCACGTCTGCGCCGACGAGTTCATCACCCCGGCCCGGGACCGGGCGCACGCCCGCATCGTGCACCAGTCGCTCCAGGCGTTGGCGACCGGCCACGCCGGCCCCGTGCTGCAGGAGATGGCGCGCGAGGTCCTCGCCGGGCGGGTCGGCCTCCGCGAGGCCCTCCGCGTCGGGGTGTACGCCGACGCCCTCGGCGACCGCGTACGCGTGGCCCGTGCCGCCTGGGAACGGCTGCCCGCCGCGGAGCGCGAGCTCCACCAGGAGGAGGCGCGCCGCCACCTCGCCGGCCAGGGCACCGACCGGGACGACCGCGCCAACGGACGGGAAGGGCAGTAAGCCGCCCGATCGAATCGAAAAGCGCCAATCACCGATCGATTTCGCACGCGAAGAGCCGAAAGGCGTCGAGGTGAGGAACCGGCGGGCAGGTGATGTGGTTTTCGGTCAACTCTTCGGGTAGCGTCATGAATTCCCCGCCCACCCCATAGGTGAACGGGGTGCGTGGAGAGCGCATGCCGAGAACGAAGCGTGTCGTCAACGAGTGGTTTCGGTGGAGGTTCGAATCCTCCCCCCGGCGCTCAGAGCTCTTGCCGCAAGAGCTCGACCGGGCCGGGGTGGCCCAAGTCGGTAGAGGCAGACCGCTGTGAACTCGCTGATCGCTCCGGGCTCGGCATTCGCCGCCGATCGCGGATCGATCGGGCTCGGGCCCGGTCGTCGGACGCCGGTTCGACTCCGGCCCGCGCAGCCACGTCCGATGCGCGGTAGTTCAACGGGAGAACACGACGACGTACGAGGGGCCCGTGCCCATCCGTCGGCGTGTGCACCGTGGCGGCACCTCAGGGCTCGGGAGCCGGCAGCGCTTCCGAGCCCGCTGCGCTGCCGTACGACCCACCGCGCTTCCGAGCCCGCTGCGCTGCCGTACGACCCACCGCGCTCCCCGGGCCCGCTGCGCGCCCGGACGAGCCACCGCGCTCCCGGACGCGCCACCCCGCTCCGCGCGGCCCGTCCACCCCGCTCGTCAGACCAGACGCCTGATCTCACCGCGCACCCGGTAGAAGCCGCCCGGCGACGGGTGCAGCGCGTCCACCACATAGCGCGCCCCGGCCTCGCGTATCGCCCTCGGGAACTGCACGTTCCAGCCGGGTTCGTAGCCGGAGGAGACCACGTGCACCCGCAGCCGGCCGCCCTCCCGCACGCACTCCACCAGCACCCCGCCGGAGGGCGCCGCGGCGGCCGGGACCGTCGGCACGGCCGTCGTCGGGGCGTAGGTGGGCAGCGCGGCGGCCGTCTTGATGTCCATGGCCACCGGGACCGAGCCGGACTGCGCGGCGGTGATCGCCGCGTCGCTGGCGTCGACACAGACCAGCGAGCCGTCGGTGGTCACCATGTAGAGCTTCTCGTCGAGATACTGCATCGACAGCGCCGAGCCGCCGCCCGTGCTCAGCTTCCACAGCCGCGTGCCGTCCGCCGTGAAGCAGTACACGGACGAGGCCGAGTCGCCCGCGAACACATAGCGGCCGCCCGGAGCGGTGGCACAGGAGTAGACCGCCGCGTCACAGCCGTACGTGGCCTCCACCGCGCCCGTCGCCTTGGACAGCCGGGTGACGCCGCGCCGCGCCGTGCCCGCGTAGACCGCCGCCTCCTCCTGCCAGCCGAAGAGCACGCTCCCCTGGGTGGGCGTGTGCCACAGCTCGCGGCTGCCGTCGGTGGCATAGGCGGTGACCCCTTCGCCATGGCCGTGGTAGACGGCGTGCGCGTCCCTGCGCACCATCCAGCCGTTCGACCCCGAACTGCCGCGTGACCACTGGTGCTCGTCCTCGTGGTCGATGACCGTCAGCCCGCCCTTGCCGTCGGAGACGTTGAGCACGCCCTCGTGGATGTCGAGCCAGAAGATGTCGACATCCGCGGCGATCTCATAGGCGGCGAAGGGCAGTTTCGACGACAGGTCGTAGACCGTGCCGTCGTCGCACCCGGCGTAGATCCAGAAGTCGTCCGCCACCAGGCACTTCACGCCGTCCGGCAGCCGGTAGCGGGCCAGGACCTCGCCGTCGTGTCCGAGGCTGTAGACGTCACCCGCCTGGTTCCCCACCCAGCAGCGGTCCTCCGCGACATGGATGCCGAAGGCGGCCGAGCCGGTGCGGAACCGCCACAGCACCGGCGCCACGGCGCGGGCCGTGGAGGGCGCCGACGTCACCTGTCGACGGGTCACGGGGCGCGCGGTGCGCTGCCCGGGGACGGCCGGCGCGTACCCCTTGCGGACCTTCTCCGCGACCTTCTTGTCGGCGACGGCCCGCGCCTTGGCCGCCGTCGGGAAGGAGGAGGTCTGCGTCTGGCCCGGAGCGCCGATGCGGCCGTAGCGGATCGACACGACGGTGTCGTCGACCACGACCTCGTAGAACTTGTGCGCTCCTCCGCCGTCCTCGGACAGCTCCAGATACGTCCTGCTCGTTGACATGACGAACCCCCCTCACCGGTGGCTTTGATGGCCCGGTTGCCACTGATCGAAAGGTAGGGGAGGCCACTGACAATCGCGTTCCCGCGGACCGATGCCGACCGCCGGCCGCTGCTGATCGCTGATCGCCGACCACCCGCCGCCGGCCGCCGGCCGCCGGGCCCGTGAGCGCGGAGCGGTCTGACGGGTCAGAAGAGCGGTTGCGGAAGGACCCCTTCGAGTGCGAGCAGCACCCGCTTCGTCTCCAGCCCCCCGCCGAATCCGCCCAGGCCACCCCCGCTCTCGACGACGCGGTGGCACGGCACGACGACCGGCAGGGGATTGGACCCCATGGCCGTCCCCACCGCGCGGGCCGCGCCCGGCTCACCGACCCGGTCGGCCAGGTCCTGATAGCCGACGACCGTCCCATAGGGCACGCCCGTGGCCAGCTCGCGGAGCACCCGGCGGTTGAAACCCGAGGTCAGGGACCAGTCCAGGGGCAGGTCGAACGCGCGCAGCTCCCCCGCGAAGTACGCGGTCAGCTGGCGGACGGGCTCGGCCAGGCGCGGTGATCCGGCGGCGGACACCGGCGCCGCTCCGAGCCGCTCCGCGAGCGATGCCACGCTCCGCTCCGCGGTCCGGGCGTCGGCGTGGAAGGCGACCTTCACCAGACCGTGCACGGTCGCGGCCACCAGCAGGGGCCCGATGGGGGTGTCCAGCACCGCCCAGTGCGCGCCCTCCCGGTCGGGCCGGGACGACGACGCCCCACCGGCCCCCGTATCGGACGCCGTGCGCTCCGCACCGGGCACGGCGCGCCGCTCCGCACCAGGCTCCGCGCCGGTCCCGGCCCGCCGTTCGCCCCGCCGCTCGTCCCGCTCGTCCCGCTCGCCGCGCTCGGTCCTCGTCACGCCGCCAGCGTACGACCGGCCACGGCCGCCGTGTGCCCCGGGCGGCCCGCCGCCGCGGCCGCCGGTGGCCGGGTGCCCGCCGCGCGGTCCTCCAGGGCGTCGCGCACCACGTCGGGCTTGTTGGTGATGATGCCGTACACGCCCCGGCCGGCCAGGCGCGCCGCGGTGGGGCCGTCGTCCACGGTCCAGGCGGTGACCTCCAGGGGCTTGCCGTGCGGCCCGCGCAGCCGCCGTACGGCCGCGACATAGGAGCTCGTGACCGAGGCGTGGGGCGGATTGATCTGGTCGACGACGCGCGCGTACCGCGGCAGGTCCGCCACGGCGGGAGCGCCCAGATAGCCGGTCTTCACCTCGGGGCGGAGCGTGTGGACCGCCCGCACGCTGTCCAGGCTGAAGCTCTGGATCACCAGGCGCCCGCGGGTGTGCGGGGAGCTCAGCCACCCCGCCTCGCGCAGTACGGTCAGAGTCTCGCGTTCGATGCCCGGATACAGCTCCGGCTTCTTGATCTCGAGCAGCAGCTTCTGTCCATTGCGCGAGACCCGCTCCAGATACTGCGCGAGCGTGAGCACCCGCTGACCGGCGAACCGCGGGTGGAACCAGCTGCCGGCGTCCAGCTTCGCGATCTCCGCGGCGGTGAAGTCCGCGACCCGCCACGGCGCCCGGTCCGGAAACACCTGCTCGACATCGGTGGTCCGGGCCAGCGTGGGGTCGTGGATCACCACCAGTACGCCGTCCTTGGTCCGCTGGACATCGTTCTCCACCCAGGCGAAGCCCAGCTCGTCGGCCTTGTCGATGGCCGCCAGGGTGTTCTCCGGCGCGTACGCGGACGCGCCCCGATGGGCGATGACCAGGGTCCGTTGGCGGCGGTCGGCGGACTGCGCGGACTCGGTGAGCAGGAACAGCGCGCAGAGCCCGAGGAGCGCGCTGACGGCCGCCGCGGCGGGGCGTGTGGGCACGTGGTCTCCTAACGTGAGATCTCTCGTGTCGTCAGGTCACGGTCGGGCCGAGGGTCCCAGCCGCGGCCGAACGCAGTACAGGCGCGAGATGGACATGAGCTGAACCCGGCCTTCTCAAGGGGGACTCGACATGCCGTTCGCCACGACGACGCTCTCCGACCGCGTGCGTGACACCGTTCACCGCGCCTGGGGCCTCGCCCTGGACCTACCGGCCGAACGGCTGTACGGGGGTGAGGAGTCGGCAGCGTACCGCTTCGGCGATCTCGTCGTGCGCCTCGGTCCCCCGTGGCGGCCCTCCGCCGAAGCCGAGTGGTGCCACCGCGTGGCGCTCGCCGCGGCCGGGGCCGGGGTGACGGAGGCCGTCGCCCCGCTGCGGACCGTCGACGGCGCGACCGTCGTACGGCTGGAGGGGCGGCCGGTGACCCTGTGGCCGCATGTGGCGGGGGAGTGGGTGGCCGAGGGCGACCCGGACGCGGCCGGCCGGGCGGCGCGGCTGCTGGCCCGGCTGCACCGGGCGGTCGCGGATCTTGAACTGCCCGCCCGGCCGGGGCCGTCCCATCTGGCCGTCGGGCTCGCCGGGGACGAGACATACGATGATCCTGCTCTGCGCGACCCGGCGCTCGACCGCTGGCTGGCCGAATTCCACCGTACGGCCGAGCGGCGGCACCCCCTCCACGGCGACTACCACCACGGGAACCTGCTCGCGGACGGCGACGGCCGGATCACCGCCGTCCTCGACTGGGACGACGCCCTCGTCGCCCCGCCCGAGGCCGAGCTCGCGAGCGCCGCCCTGGAATTCGGTGACGAGTACGGCCGCGACCTCGCCGCCGTCCGGGCCTTCGTCGACGCCTACCACGCCGAGGGAGGCACCGCCGGCGACCTGGACGACGAGGCCCTCGCCCAGCTCATGCGCCACCGGCTGCGCCGCGAGGGCGCCTATTTCGACCTGGCCCGGGCACGCGGCGCCGTGCACGGCGAGGAGGGCCTGGAGCACCACCGGCTGCGCATGGCGGCCTTCGCCGCCCTGCGCCCGTGACCACCCCGCGCGACCGGCCCCGCGAGACCGCCCCGCGACAATCGGCGCGATGACGTGAAACCCCATCCGACCAGGCAGTCCCATGATCGATGCCGGGACTCGGGGGCCGTTGTCAGTGGGGAGTCGTACGGTGGACCCATGCGGCCCGTATCCAAGATCGAACGCAAGGTGGCGCCCTTCGAGGTCGTCAGCCCCTACCAGCCCAGTGGTGACCAGCCGGCGGCCATCGCCGAGCTCGCCCGGCGCGTCACCGCGGGGGAGAAGGACGTCGTCCTGCTCGGCGCGACCGGCACGGGCAAGTCGGCGACCACCGCGTGGATGATCGAGAAGCTGCAGCGGCCGACGCTCGTGATGGCGCCGAACAAGACCCTCGCCGCGCAGCTCGCCAACGAGTTCCGCGAGCTGCTGCCGAACAACGCCGTCGAGTACTTCGTCTCGTACTACGACTACTACCAGCCGGAGGCGTACGTCCCGCAGTCGGACACGTACATCGAGAAGGACTCCTCGATCAACGAAGAGGTCGAGCGGCTGCGGCACTCCGCCACGAACTCCCTGCTCACGCGCCGGGACGTGATCGTGGTGGCCTCCGTGTCCTGCATCTACGGCCTGGGCACCCCCCAGGAGTACGTGGACCGCATGGTGCCGCTGAAGGTGGGTCAGGAGATCGACCGCGACGCGCTGCTGCGCCGTTTCGTCGACATCCAGTACACCCGCAACGACCTGGCCTTCACCCGCGGCACCTTCCGCGTTCGCGGCGACACCGTCGAGATCTTCCCGGTCTACGAGGAGCTGGCCGTCCGGATCGAGATGTTCGGCGACGAGATCGAGGCCCTCTCCACGCTCCATCCGCTCACCGGCGAGGTCATCAGCGACGACCAGGAGCTGTACGTCTTCCCCGCCTCGCACTACGTCACCGGTCCCGAGCGCATGGAGAAGGCGGTCGCCGGGATCGAGGCCGAGCTGGAGGAGACCCTGGCCCGGATGGAGAAGCAGGGGAAGCTGCTGGAGGCGCAGCGGCTGCGGATGCGCACGACCTACGACATCGAGATGATGCGTCAGATCGGCACCTGCTCCGGCATCGAGAACTACTCGCGGCACTTCGACGACCGGGCCCCCGGCTCCGCGCCCAACACCCTCCTGGACTACTTCCCGGAGGACTTCGTCCTCGTCATCGACGAGTCCCATGTCACCGTGCCGCAGATCGGCGCGATGTACGAGGGCGACGCCTCCCGCAAGCGCACCCTGGTGGAGCACGGCTTCCGGCTGCCGTCGGCCATGGACAACCGCCCGCTGAAGTGGGAGGAGTTCCTGGAGCGCGTCGGCCAGACGGTCTATCTGTCCGCCACCCCGGGGCAGTACGAGCTCTCCCGCTCCGACGGGGTCGTCGAGCAGATCATCCGGCCCACAGGACTGGTCGACCCCGAGGTCGTCGTGAAGTCCACCGAGGGCCAGATCGACGATCTGGTGCACGAGATCAGGACCCGTACGGAGAAGGACGAGCGGGTCCTCGTCACCACCCTCACCAAGAAGATGGCCGAGGACCTCACCGACTATCTGCTGGAACTGGGCATCCAGGTGCGGTATCTGCACAGCGACATCGACACCCTGCGCCGGATCGAGCTGCTGCGCGAACTGCGCGCCGGCGAGTACGACGTCCTGGTCGGCATCAACCTGCTGCGCGAGGGTCTCGACCTGCCCGAGGTCTCGCTCGTCGCCATCCTCGACGCCGACAAGGAGGGCTTCCTCCGCTCGGGCACCTCCCTGATCCAGACGATCGGCCGGGCGGCGCGCAATGTCTCCGGCCAGGTCCATATGTACGCCGACAAGATCACCCCGGCGATGGAGAAGGCCATCGAGGAGACCAACCGCCGCCGGGAGAAGCAGATCGCCTACAACACGGCACGCGGCATCGACCCGCAGCCGCTGCGCAAGAAGATCAACGACATCGTGGCGACCATCGCCCGGGAGGACATCGACACCCAGGAACTGCTGGGCAGCGGCTACCGCAAGGGCAAGGAGGCCAAGGCCCCCGTCCCGACGAAGAGCAAGGCGACCGCCGCCAAGGCGGGCAAGGCGACGGCCAAGGCCGGCGCCGCCCTGACGGACCGGCCCGCCGCGGAACTCGCCGAGCTCATCGAGGAGATGACCGAACGCATGCGCGCGGCCGCGGCCGAGCTCCAGTTCGAGATGGCGGCACGCATCCGGGACGAGGTCGGCGAGCTCAAGAAGGAGCTGCGCCAGATGCGGGAGGCGGGCATCGCCTGACCCTCCGGAGCCACCCCGGCCCGCCCCGCACCACCGCGCACAGCGGCGTGCCGGGGCGGCCGCGGCCGTGTTGCAACACCGCCACAAATCGCGTGGGGAGCGCCGTCCCGTCGGCGCCACTGCGTAGGGTTTCAGGGAACCGCACAGACGGGCGGTCGGGGATTGCACGAGAGGGGACACGCGTGTCCATCAACTTGTCCAAGGGTCAGGCCATCAGCCTGCAGAAGTCCGACGGGGGCACGCTGACCGCGGTGCGGATGGGCTTGGGATGGCAGGCGGCCCCTCGGCGCGGACTCTTCGGGTCCCGCACCCGTGAGATCGACCTCGACGCGTCGGCCGTGCTGTTCGCGGACAAGCAGCCGGTGGACGTGGTGTTCTTCCAGCACCTCGTGAGCGACGACGGCTCCGTGCGCCACACCGGGGACAATGTCGTCGGCGGCGCCGGCCAGGGCGGGGACGACGAGGCCATCCTCGTCGACCTCCAGCGGGTGCCCGTCCACATCGACCAGATCGTCTTCACGGTGAACTCCTTCACCGGCCAGACCTTCGCCGAGGTGCAGAACGCCTTCTGTCGGCTGGTGGACGAGACCAACGCCCAGGAGCTCGCCCGCTACACCCTGACCGGCGGCGGCTCGTACACCGCCCAGATCATGGCGAAGGTGCACCGCTCCGGGTCCGGCTGGCAGATGACGGCGATCGGCGGCGCCGCCAACGGCCGTACGTTCCAGGACCTGATGCCGGCCATCCTGCCGTATCTGTAGCCGCCGAACGCGGCGCGGGTCCGCGCCCATGACACGGCTCCCGGAGGCAGGTCCCGAGCCTCCGGGAGCCGTGTCATGCGGCCCGCGGCACCGACCGGGAAAGACACCAAGGGGGAGCACGATGCAGGTCGAGCTGGTGCGCGGGCAGAACCACCCGCTGTCGGTGACGCGACTGGAGATCCGTGTCTCGGCCGGAACGCCGGTCGTGGCGGTGGCCACCCTGGCCGACGACCGGGGAGCCGTACGCGCCGCCGACCGGGTGGCCCACCCCGGCGCCCCGTCCGTGCCCGGACTGGAGGTGCCGCGCCGGACGGGCACGGCGCACCGTGTGCCGGTCGACCTCGGCGAGCTGCCGGACGACGTGCACCGGCTCCACCTGCTGCTCGCCCTGCCGGACGGCCCCGGCGGACGGACGCGGTTCGGCGCGACCGCCGCACCGCACCTGACGGTGCTCGCCGAGGACGGCACCGAGGTGGCCGGCTATACGGCGATCGGCCTGGACGCGGAGACCGCCGTGGTCGCCCTGGAGTTCTACCGACGGCAAGGTGCCTGGAAGGTGCGGGCCGTGGGGCAGGGGTACGCGGACGGGCTCGCCGCCCACTTCCGTGAGCAGGGCCTCGCGGACCCCGGCGCACTCGCGGAAACGATCCGCGAGGCGGCGATGCGCGAGGCGGCGGTGCGGGACGGGGCGAGCCGGGGCGGGGCGACCCGCGAGGAGGTGTCCCGCGCGGGGGCGACCGGCGACGGGGCAACCCGTGAAGGGGCGGCTCCTGACAGGGCGGCCACCGCCCCGTCGGTCGACTACCGGCATCCGCGGCGCGCCGCGCGGCCCGAGCCGCGGCCCGGCCCGTCCGGGCGGCCCCAACCGTCCGAGCCGCCTCAAGCACCCCAGCGGCCGGAGCGGGCCGAGCGGCGGCCCGGAGAGCCCGCCGTGCCGGTGGCCGGGGACGCCGCCGGCTGGACGCCGGACGAGCGCCTCTACAACCAGGTCTGGGGCATGTTCGAGGACCTGGCGCGCACCACGGCCGCCTTCCGCGGCGCCGTGGACTTCGCCGACGGGCGGCGCGAACAGGAGCTCGACCGGGCCCTGTCCGACCCGCGCGGCCGCTTCGGCCCGGCCGCCGACGCGGCCCGCACCGAGGCCGAGGCCCGGCACGGCCACCTCGTCGAACAGGCACGGGCCGCGCTCGACCGCGACCTGGCCCAGCTGACCGCCGAGGCCGAGGTCGTGGAGCCCGCCCTGCCGCCCGCGTTCGCCCGCTGGGACAGCCCGGTCTGGCAGGGATACCGGGTGCCCATGGAGATCCCCATGGCGCTGCGGCTGGGCGATCTGAGCCTCCCCGAGCGGCCCGACCTGCGCATCCCCATGCTGGTGCGGCTGCCGCTGGAGCGCGGCCTGTGGATCGACAGCGGCTGCCGGGCCGCCTCGTCCGCGCTCGCCCTGGGGCCGGGGGAGGCGCGCCGGCTGGCGATGGACACGGCCGTCCTCCACGCCGCGCGGCTGCTGGCCGTCTACCCCGCCGGTGAGTTCACGGTGCACGTGATCGACCCGGCCGGTTCCGCGGCCCCCTCGCTCGCCCCGCTGCTGGACACCGGCGCGCTGTGCGAGGCGCCCGCCGCCGGGGCCGGCCCGGTGGCCGCCCTGATCTCGGCGCTCACCCAGCGCGTCGACCTGGCGCAGATGGCCGTGCGCGGGGGCGCGGCGGACGCTCTCCCCGCCGACTTCGACGTCTCCGAACGGCTGCTCGTCGTCAACGACTTCCCGCACGGCTTCGACGACCGGACGGTCAACCAGCTGCGCTATCTCGCGGACGAGGGCCCGGCGGTGGGCGTCCATCTGATGATGGTGGCCGACCGCGAGGACGCGCGCGGCTACGGGCCGGTGCTCGACCCGCTGTGGCGCGCGCTGCTGCGGATCACCCCGGTGCCCGACGACCACCTCGCGGACCCGTGGGTCGGGCACGCCTGGACGTACGAGCCGCCCCGCGTGCCGGACGGCAGCGCGGTGTTGCGCGATGTGCTGCGCCGCGTGGCGGCGTCCCGGCAGGCCTACGGGCGCTGAGACCTTTCGTCTCCCTCGCACTCTTCACGAAACGCGGCCTTACCGAGAGCGCGGTCGCCTCGCCCGGCGCGGCCGCGCCACCCCTTCGGCTTTACCTTGACCAAACTCTCTTTACCTTTCCTTGGTGTTTCGTGTACGGTTCTTTGCACGGAGGGGAGTACTCCCGCTGCGGCGCACCCGTCAGTACGGATCGTTGAGATCCCGGGTCGTCGGTCCCGGCCCGGTCCGCCGTGCCGCGGGTGGAGGAGACCTCCGGCCATGACGACGCCAGTTGCCGTACGAAGTGCCGGAGGAAGCCAACGTGGGTGTATCCCTGACCGTCTGGGCCCTGACCATCGCCGGTCTGTGTGCCCTGATCGCCGCCGATTTCTTCATCGGCGGCCGCAAGCCGCACGACGTCTCCCTCAAGGAGGCGGGGACGTGGACGATCGTCTGGATCGTGCTCGCCGGGCTCTTCGGGCTCGGCCTCTTCCTGTTCGCGGGCGGACAGCCGGCCGGTGAGTTCTTCGCCGGCTTCATCACCGAGAAGTCGCTGAGCGTCGACAACCTCTTCGTCTTCGTTCTGATCATGGCGAAGTTCGCGGTGCCGAGCTCCTACCAGCAGCGGGTGCTGCTCGTGGGCGTGCTCATAGCGCTGGTGCTGCGCGCGATCTTCATCGCCGCCGGCGCCGCCATCATCGCCAGCTTCTCCTGGGTGTTCTACCTCTTCGGAGCCTTCCTCGTCTGGACCGCCTGGAAGCTCATCCAGGACGCGCGCGCCGAGGAGCACGACGAGGAGATCGAGGAGAACCGCGCGCTCAAGTTGGTCAAGAAGCGCTTCCCCTCCACCGACGCGTACCACGGCACCAAGCTGTTCATCATGGAGAACGGCAAGCGCCTGATGACGCCGATGCTCATCGTCATGCTGGCGATCGGCACCACCGACGTCCTCTTCGCCCTGGACTCCATACCGGCGATCTTCGGCCTCACCCAGGACCCGTACATCGTCTTCACGGCCAACGCCTTCGCGCTCATGGGCCTGCGACAGCTGTACTTCCTCATCGGCGGACTGCTCAAGAAGCTCGTCCACCTCTCGTACGGGCTGTCGATCATCCTCGGCTTCATCGGGGTGAAGCTGGTGCTGCACGCCCTGCACTCCTCCGGCGTCGCGGTGCCGGAGATCAGCATCTCGGTCTCCCTCGCCGTCATCTGCTCGGTGCTGATCGTGACGACCATCACCAGCCTCTACGCCTCCCGCAAGCAGCAGGCGACGCGGGAGGCCGACGCCGGGGAGCGGGCCGTGGACGGCGCCGAGGAGCGCGCCGCGCAGAGCGCGGGAGAGGGCCCCGAGGAGGGCTCCGCCGAGGCGGAGCCCCGTGACCCCTCCTCGGCGGCGGTCCGCTGAACCAGCGGCCCGGTGAGGCGTCCCGCCAGGCCGTGTCCTCCTGGGCCGTGCCTTCCTAGGCCGGGGCGCCCTCGGCCGCCCCGTCGGCCGTCTTGTCGGCCACCGGGGTCGGCCGGGTCTCGGGCAGCATCGCGAAACAGACGAGGCTGACCAGGCCCACCCCGGACAGATAGGCGGCCACCCCCCAGGGCGCGCCGCTGCCGTGAGCCGCCGCCGTGGCGATGATCGGGGTCAGGGCGCCCCCGAGAACCCCGGCGAGGTTGTAGCCCACGGCGGCGCCCGTGCAGCGCACCCGGGGCTCGTAGAGCTCGGGCAGATAGGCGGCCGTCACCGCGAACATCATGACGAAGGCGATCAGCGCCACGGTGAAGCCGAAGAACATCAGCAGCGGCTCACCGGTGCGCAACAGGGCGATCATCGGGAACATCCACAGCACCGTGACGGCACAGCCGGTGAGGCACAGGGGACGCCGCCCGTAGCGGTCGCTGAGCGCCGCGGCCACCGGGGTGAGCACCCCCTTGAGCGCCACGGCCGCCATGATGCACCCGAGCATCACCGTGCGGTCGACCCCGAGCCGTTCGGTGGCATAGGACAGGGACCAGGTGGTCACCGCGTAGAAGACGGCGTAGCCGAGGGCGAGCGCCCCCGCCGTCAGCAGCAGCAACCGCCAGTGGTGGCGGGCCACTTCGGCCAGTGGCACCTTGGCGCGCCGCGACTGTGCGGCCAGCTCCTCGAACTGCGGGGTCTCGGCCAGGGAGGTGCGCAGCAGCAGACCGACGATCACCAGCACCCCCGCCGCCCAGAACGGCACCCGCCAGCCCCAGGAGCGGAACTGGGCATCGGTGAGGGCGGCGGACAGGCCCAGCATCACGCCGTTCGCCAGCAGAAAGCCGACGGCCGGGCCGATCTGCGGAAAGCTCGCCCACAGGCCGCGCCGTCCCTCGGGCGCGTGCTCCGCGGTCAGCAGAACGGCGCCGCCCCACTCCCCGCCCAGGCCGAGCCCCTGGAGGAAGCGCAGGAGGAGCAGCAGCAGCGGGGCGGTGATGCCGATCGCGCCGTAGTCGGGGACACAGCCGA
Source organism: Streptomyces sp. URMC 123 (assembly GCF_051386515.1). Taxonomy (NCBI): domain Bacteria; kingdom Bacillati; phylum Actinomycetota; class Actinomycetes; order Kitasatosporales; family Streptomycetaceae; genus Streptomyces; species Streptomyces sp. URMC 123. The sequence goes on from NZ_JBPQTV010000052.1 coordinate 18,240, forward strand.
CGGCCACGGTCGCGACGCCGGTCAGCAGCAGGGAGGCGATCAGTACCGGGCGTCTGCCGCGCCGGTCGCCGATGTGCCCGAAGAGGACGGAGCCCAGCGGCCGGGCGATGAAGCCGACGGCGAAGGTGCCGAAGGCGGCGAGGGTGCCGGCCAGGGGGGAGAAGGTGGGGAAGAAGAGCGGCCCGAGAACGAGGGCGGCGGCGGTGCCGTAGACGAAGAAGTCGTAGAACTCGATGGCGGTCCCGACCAGTGACGCCGCGGCGAGCCGCAGCATGGAGGGTCGGCGAGTCGTGCTCTCCTGATCATCCATATTGCGCTCAACGACCGGCGCGAAAGCGGCGTCACCGGCGTGGGGAGAGCGCGCGGGGGCTCAGGGAGCACAAGGGGTGGAACAGCCGGTGGTACACCCGGCTCGCCCCCGGCGAACAGGCGGGGCCGGACAGGGAGATGGCGGGGCGCGCGGTGTCCGCCGCCCGCCCCGCCATCACGGGTTCACCAGCCGCGCCGGCGCCACTCCGGCAGCTGCGGCCGCTCCGCGCCCAGCGAGGTGTCGTTGCCGTGGCCGGGGTAGACCCAGGTCTCGTCCGGCAGCTGGGCGAAGAGCTTGGTCTCCACGTCGTCGATGAGGCGCGCGAACGCCTCGGGGTCGTCATGGGTGTTGCCGACGCCGCCCGGGAAGAGGCAGTCGCCCGTGAAGACGTGCGGGTGCCCGTGCGGGTCGTCGTAGACCAGGGCGATGCTGCCCGGGGTGTGCCCCACCAGGTGCCGGGCCGTCAGCTCGACGCGGCCCACGGTGATGGTGTCGCCGTCGTCCACCAGGACATCGGTGGGGACGGGGATGCCCTCGGCGTCGAGCCGGCCGGCGTAGGTGCGGGCGCCGGTGGCGTCGACGATCTCGGCGAGCGCGCCCCAGTGGTCGGCGTGCTGATGGGTCGTGACCACGGACGCGACGCCGCTCTCGCCGATGAGGTTCAGCAGGGTCCGCGGCTCGCTGGCCGCGTCGATCAGCAACTGCTCATCGGTCGCCCGGCAGCGCAGCAGATACGCGTTGTTGTGCATCGGGCCGACGGCGACCTTCGAGATCATCAAGTCCGTGAGCTCGTGCACATCCGCCGGACCGCCGACCTTCACCACTCCGCTGTACGTCATGGCCTCAGCCTAGCGGCGGCAGCGCGGGCAGGACGGAATCCCCCGGGTCGAGATCGGAACCGTCCGAGCGGCCGGTGAGCCAGCCCATCAGGGCCGCGGGCGTGCCGCTGACCTCGACCGGCTCCTCGCTGCTCCGGCCGGTGCGCCAGTGGCGGCCGTCGTCGGTCGAGAGCAGCAGCGCGGGCACGTCCAGGCGGCCCGCGAAGCGCTCGCCGGCGACGTACTCCAGCTCGCGGTCGGTGAACTCGTCGGGCAGGTCCTCGACGACATAGCCGACGCCCAGGTCGACATGGTGCAGCTCGACCTCGATCAGCCGCCGGAAGGGCACCCTGGAGGCCGTGTCGGTCACGCCGTTGCGCAGCTCCACGCGGCGGGCCCGCTGCTCCTCGGTGAGGGCGGCGGCCGTCTCGGCGAAGCGGGCGGCGCTGGCCCGCAGATCGTCGAGCTGCGCCGGCAGCGGCCGGCCGGCCCCCTCCTCGATGTCGGCCTCGCGCGCCTCGGCGCTGCGGTACATGGGGACGGGGGTGCCGGTCCGCGCCGCGGTCAGGACGTTCACCAGGGCGTCGGCGTTGCGCGCGACATGGGCCAGCACATGGCCCCGGGTCCAGCCGGGTAGCCGGGAGGGGGCGGCGAGCCCGGCGTCGTCGAGCTTCTCGACCGCTGTGATCAACCGCTCGGTGGCCTGCTGGACGAGGGCGACGTCATGGGCGTAGTTGGTCATGACCAGACCGTAGCCTCGCCCACTCATTCGAGTGAAGGTCTTGCCCGACACCCGTAAATCGAATGTGCGTGCTATAGGCTCGGTGTCTGGCATCAATAAGACATCTCGGCGGCGCCCTCCGTACCCTGGGTCGGGGGCACCGCTTCAGTTCGCACCGCCTCCGCCCTTCGGGAGACCCTCCGGCCCCGGAAGCGGAGCCCCGGCGCACCCCCGCATCTCTCAAGAAAGGTGCCGACCGGCGTGTCCGACCGTCTCATCGTCCGTGGCGCTCGCGAGCACAACCTCAAGAACGTCTCGCTCGACCTTCCCCGCGACTCGCTGATCGTCTTCACCGGGCTCTCGGGGTCGGGCAAGTCCTCCCTCGCGTTCGACACGATCTTCGCCGAGGGGCAGCGTCGTTACGTCGAGTCGCTCTCCTCCTACGCCCGGCAGTTCCTGGGCCAGATGGACAAGCCCGACGTCGACTTCATCGAGGGCCTCTCGCCCGCGGTCTCGATCGACCAGAAGTCGACCTCGCGCAACCCCCGCTCCACGGTCGGCACCATCACGGAGGTCTACGACTACCTCCGGCTGCTGTTCGCCCGCATCGGCAAGCCGCACTGCCCCGAGTGCGGCCGCCCCATCTCCCGGCAGTCGCCGCAGGCGATCGTGGACAGAGTGCTGGAGCTGCCCGAGGGCAGCCGCTTCCAGGTGCTCTCGCCCCTGGTGCGCGAGCGCAAGGGCGAGTTCGTCGATCTCTTCTCCGACCTCCAGGCCAAGGGCTACAGCCGGGCCCGGGTGGACGGCGCGACCGTCCAGCTCACGGACCCGCCCAAGCTGAAGAAGCAGGAGAAGCACACGATCGAGGTGGTCATCGACCGCCTCACCGTGAAGGAGAGCGCCAAGCGCCGGCTCACCGACTCCGTGGAGACCGCCCTCGGCCTCTCCGGCGGCATGGTGATCCTGGACTTCGTCGACCTGGACGAGAACGACCCGCAGCGCGAGCGGATGTTCTCCGAGCACCTCTACTGCCCGTACGACGATCTCTCCTTCGAGGAGCTGGAGCCGCGCTCCTTCTCCTTCAACTCGCCCTTCGGCGCCTGCCCGGACTGCACCGGCATCGGCACGCGCATGGAGGTCGACCCCGAGCTGATCATCCCGGACGAGGAGCGCACCCTCGACGAGGGCGCCATCCACCCCTGGTCGCACGGTCACACCAAGGACTACTTCGCCCGTCTCGTGGGCGCCCTCGCCGACGAGCTGGGCTTCCGCACGGACATCCCCTGGGCCGGGCTGCCGCAGCGCGCGAAGAAGGCCCTCCTCAACGGCCACCGCACCCAGATCGAGGTGCGCTACCGCAACCGCTACGGCCGGGAGCGGGCCTACACCACCTCCTTCGAGGGCGCGGTGCCGTTCGTCAAGCGGCGCCACTCGGAGGCGGAGAGCGACAGCAGCCGGGAGCGCTTCGAGGGCTATATGCGCGAGGTGCCGTGCCCCACCTGCGAGGGGACGCGGCTCAAGCCCGTCGTGCTGGCGGTGACCGTTCAGGGCCGCTCCATCGCCGAGGTCTCGGCGATGTCGATCAGTGACTGCGCCGAGTTCCTGCGCGAGATGAAGCTCTCCGCCCGCGAGAAGACCATCGCCGAGCGGGTGCTCAAGGAGGTCAACGAGCGGCTGCGGTTCCTGGTCGACGTCGGCCTCGACTATCTCTCGCTGAACCGCGCCGCCGGCACCCTCTCCGGCGGCGAGGCCCAGCGCATCCGCCTCGCCACCCAGATCGGCTCCGGCCTGGTGGGCGTGCTCTATGTGCTGGACGAGCCGTCCATCGGCCTCCACCAGCGGGACAACCACCGGCTGATCGAGACCCTGGTCCGGCTGCGGGACCTGGGCAACACCCTGATCGTCGTCGAGCACGACGAGGACACCATCAAGACCGCGGACTGGGTGGTGGACATCGGCCCCGGCGCCGGCGAGCACGGCGGCAAGGTGGTGCACAGCGGCACGTACAAGGAGCTGCTGCGCAACAAGGAGTCGATGACCGGGCTCTACCTCTCGGGGAAGAAGGAGATCGCCACCCCGCCGGAGCGGCGCCCGATCGACCCCGCGCGGCAGCTCACCGTGCACGGCGCCCGGGAGAACAACCTGCGGGACATCGATGTGTCCTTCCCGCTCGGCGTGCTCACCGCCGTCACGGGTGTCTCCGGCTCGGGCAAGTCGACGCTGGTCAACGACATCCTCTACACCCACCTGGCGCGGGAGTTGCAGGGCGCGCGCTCGGTGCCCGGGCGCCACACCCGGGTGGACGGCGACGACCTGGTCGACAAGGTGGTCCATGTCGACCAGTCGCCCATCGGCCGCACCCCGCGATCGAACCCGGCGACCTACACCGGCGTCTTCGACCACGTCCGCAAGCTCTTCGCGGAGACCATGGAGGCGAAGGTCCGCGGCTATCTGCCGGGCCGGTTCTCCTTCAACGTCAAGGGCGGCCGCTGCGAGAACTGCTCCGGTGACGGCACCATCAAGATCGAGATGAACTTCCTGCCGGATGTGTACGTGCCGTGCGAGGTCTGCCACGGGGCGCGCTACAACCGGGAGACCCTGGAGGTGCACTACAAGGGCAAGTCCATCGCCGAGGTGCTGGACATGCCGATCGAGGAGGCGCTCCACTTCTTCGAGGCCGTGCCCACCATCTCGCGGCATCTGCGCACGCTCACCGAGGTCGGTCTCGGCTACGTCCGGCTCGGCCAGTCGGCGCCGACGCTCTCCGGCGGTGAGGCCCAGCGCGTCAAGCTCGCCAGCGAGCTCCAGAAGCGCTCCACCGGCCGCACGGTCTATGTGCTGGACGAGCCGACCACGGGTCTGCACTTCGAGGACATCAGCAAGCTGATCAAGGTGCTCTCCGGGCTGGTCGACAAGGGCAACACCGTGATCGTCATCGAGCACAACCTCGATGTGATCAAGACGGCGGACTGGGTCGTCGACATGGGGCCCGAGGGCGGCAGCGGCGGTGGCCTGGTGGTCGCCGAGGGCACCCCGGAGCAGGTGGCGGCGGTCCCGGCCAGCCACACCGGCAAGTTCCTGCGGGACATCCTCGACCCCGAGCGCATCAGCGACGCGGCCCTGCCCGCCGGGAAGCCGAAGAAGAAGGCGCCGGCCAGGAAGGCGGCCGCGAAGAAGACCGCCACGGTCGACTCCACGCCCAGCCGGAAGGCCGCGCCGGCCAAGAAGACCGCGGCGACCGCGGCCAAGAAGGCGGCCAGGGCGAAGCGCGCCTGAGCCACACCGGGAAGCCTGCCGGGCGGCGACCCGCCGCCCGGGAGGGGCCCCGGAATGCCCGTGCCGCCCCGCCCACGGCGATCACCGGGCCGGGCCGGCGACTTTGATCACCGGGCCGTCCCGTCTGCGGTGAGCACCGGGCCGTCCGACCTACGGCGATCAGCGGGCCGGTTCGGCCAGTTCCTCCGCGTACGGCGGCTCCGCGCCCGCCCGCGAGCAGGTGACGGCCGCCGCCCGGGCGGCGAACGCCAGGACATCGCGCCAGCCGTCCGCGCCGAGCCCGGCCAGCGCCGGACGCGAGAGCGCGTCACGCTCCGCGAGCCGGTGCAGCAACGCGCCATAGACGGTATCGCCCGCGCCGATGGTGTCCACGACCGCCACCTCCTCCCCGGGCACCTCCCACTCCCCGCCGTCCTCGGTGAACACGGTCATCCCCGAGCGGCCATGGGTCACCACCACCGCGGCCGGGCCCTCCGCCAGCCAGGCACGCGGGCCGCCGCCGAGCCACTCCGCGTCCTCGGCGGACAGCTTGAGCAGCGTCAGCCGCGGCAGCCAGGAGCGGAAGCGGGCACGGTACGCGGCCGGGTCCGCGATCAGCCCCGGGCGCACATTGGGGTCGAGCGCGGTGAACACCCCGCGCTCCGCCTCCCTGAGCAGCAGCGACTCATAGGCGCTCGCCCCCGGCTCCAGCACCAGCGAACACGTCCCCAGGGCCAGCGCCCGGGCGGTGGCGGGCAGCGGGCCGGGCAGCTCGAACAGCCGGTCGGCGGTGCCCTCGGCGTAGAAGCCGTAGCCGGCGGACCCGTCGGTGCCGATCCTGGCCACCGCGAGCGTGGTCGGCTCGGGGCCGCGCTGGACCAGGGAGGTGTCCACGCCGGCCGCCCTCAGCCCGGCCAGCAGCGCCTCCCCGAAGCCGTCCCGGGACACCCGGGAGCAGAAGGCGGTGGGGGAGCCGAGCCGGCCGAGCGCCACGGCGGTGTTGTACGGGCCGCCGCCGCGCCGCGGGCGCAGCGGCGCGAGGCCGTCCTCGGCGCCGGGGGCCCGCCCGTCGGCCGCCGGTCCGTCCGCGACGAGGTCGATCAGCGCTTCTCCGGCGACGACGATCACGATTCCGGTCCTTCCGAACGGGACCCGTCCGACGTCGGAGGAGATGAGCGAGGTCGGTAGGGTCGGGGTGCTCAACAGTAGTCAGCAGTGATCGGCGACGGTCCACCCACGGAGAGCGGAGCGCTCCGCGAGGCATCGTGCACACAGGGTGGCCAACGATCACGCCAGCACAGGGAGTTCCCCGATGTCAGCTCAGCCCGCCCAGCCCTCCGCCTCCCGCCGCTCCGTGCTCCGCGGGGCCGCGCTCGCCGGAGCGGCCGGGGTCGGCCTCACGGCCTGCGGCGGGGCGGAGGGCCGGGGCGTGAACGCGTCGGCCACGCCGACCGCGCCGGTGGACCTCGGCCCGGCGGCGGAGGTGCCGGTGGGCGGCGCCCGGCTCTACCGCGAGCAGCGGCTCCTCGTCAGCCGGCCCGCCGAGGGGGAGTACCGGGCGTTCAGCGCCGTGTGCACGCACCAGCGCTGTGTGCTGGACAAGATCGAGGGGACGGAGGCGAACTGCCCCTGCCACCGCAGCCGCTTCGACGCCACGAGCGGCAAGGTGCTCCAGGGGCCGGCCGTGGCCGCGCTGCCCCCGATCCCGGTCACCGTGCGCGACGGCAACCTGATCGCCGGCCCCCAGACCTGACCGCCGGGCCGCAGATCTGATCGCCCGCCCCCAGGCCTGATTGCCGGGCCGCAGATCTGATCGCCCGCCGGGGCCCCTCACTCCCAGTCCCAGGCGATCCCCAGGATGCCGGGGCGCACGCCCTCCTCGACCAGGTGGACCGACCGGTGGGGGCCGCTCAGCGTGAGCTCCTGCTGGCCGCTGCGCGGCGCCCCCGCCGAGGCGCGGACGAAGCGGCGGCAGCGCACCGGCAGCGCCCCCTCGTCGAAGCGCACCTGCAGCACGTACTGCCCGCCCGCGAAGCTGAAGCCCCGGACGTACTCCGTGCTCGGCTCACCCGTGCCGTCGTCGAAGCCATAGCCGAAGAAAAACGTTTCCCCCGAGCGCAGTCGGGTGTCGAAGAGCAGCTCGCCGACTACCACGCCGGTGCCCGCGTGCCGGCGCACCCGCCCCACCCGGCAGTTCCCCGTGGCCCGTACGACGACCCGGTCCGGCACGCAGCCGGGGTCGCCGTGGTGGATGGCGAGATAGCGGTCCACGCCGTCGCGGTGCGCCCGTACGACATGGTGGGAGTCGCGCCCCAGCATTTCGCGGCCCGGCCCGATCCGCACCCACTCGTGGTGGCCGACCGTGTGCAGCCCGCCGTCGAGCGGCAGTTCCATGTCGGCCAGCAGCCGCTCCACCACCCCGGTCGCGCTGAGCAGGGAGCGGTAGGAGCGGGCCTGGGGCCGCTCCCCGTCCGTGCGCGGGCCCGGCTCCAGCAGGCGCGACAGGGAGCGCTCCGGCAGCTCCAGGACCTCCTCCAGGGCGGCCACCGCCCGCAGCGACTCGGCCCGCTGGGGCCGGCGGGCCCCCTGCTGCCAGTAACTGAGGCTCGTCACGCCCACCCGCACCCCGCGCTGGGCGAGCCGGTGCTGCACCCGGTGGAGCGCGAGGCCGCGCGCGGCCAGGGCGGTCCGCAGGGCGAGGTGGAACGGGCCGGTGCGCAGGGCCCGGGCGAGTTCGGCCTCCGCCGTGCCGGACCGCACGATGTCGAGCCCCATGGCCGGCTCCTCACTGTGAATGTTCACGGCTCACCGAACGGCGCGACGCGCCCCGGGGCCCGCTGATCCAGTTCGGGGGGAACGGCGCGTTCACATGCCGTTCCGGCCGTTCACACCCCCGTTCTCCGTCGCATTCAAGCGTGTTGACTGCCCTCTGACAACGGCCGATGCTCCTGACCAGCGAAAGCAGCGTCCGGACGCGCTCCTCCACCCCCACTGTCAGCTCAGGAGGACCGTCAATGCCCAGCTCGTACGCACGACCATCGGCACCCCTCGGCACCGGCGCCAGATCCCGGGCCGTCCGCCGGGGGCTGTCCCTGACCGCCCTCGTCGCCGCGGCCCTGATCGCGGCCCCCACGGCCACGGCGACGGCCACCCCCACGGCC
>NZ_JBPQTV010000053.1:0-26446 GCF_051386515.1 Streptomyces sp. URMC 123
TCCGCCTGCTGCCAGGAGACCGCCCTGGAGCGCTCGGAGCCCGCCTCTGGAACCACCGATTCAGCCCCACCGGGGCGTTCGGCGGAACCGGCCGCCTCCGGCCGGCTGCTCGTGCCGCTGTATGTCCACCCGGCCGAGGACCCGGCGGCCTGGCGGGCCCTGATCCGTGCCGCCCCCAGCCTGTACGGCGTCGTCCTCAACGTCGCCGACGGGCCGGGCACCGCCCCCGACCCCGTGTTCGCCGCGGCCGTGGGAGCGCTCCACGAGGCCAACGTGCTCACCCTGGGGTACGTCGACACCGGCTACGGCCGGCGCCCGTACCGCGCCGTGCTCTGCGATGTGCGGCGCCACCGCCGGTGGTACGCCACGTCCGGCGTCTTCCTGGACCAGGTGCCGGCGGACGCCGCGCTGCTGGGCCGCTACCGGATGCTGGCGCGCGGGGCCCGCGCCCTCGGCGCCCATACGGTGGCGCTCAACCCCGGTGTGCCGCCGGCCAAGGGCTACGGCCGGATCGCCGATCTGCTCGTCACCTTCGAGGGCGACTGGAGCATGTACCGTACGGTCGCCCGCCCGTCGCCGGCCTGGCTCTCGGCGCATCCACCGGAGCGCGTCTGCCACCTGGTGCACGGCGTGCCGGCGGGCCTGTGCGCCCTGGCGGCCCGGATGGCGGGACTGCGCGGCGCGGGCGTGCACTGCGCCGTGCCGGGCGGCGGCCCCAACCCGTGGCGAGCGGTGCCCCCGGCCGTGACCGCCGCCGCGCGCGCCCGGGAGGAGGACACCAGGTGATCGAGCGCGCGGGGCATCGGGCCGGCCCCCTGTCGCGGCTGACCGGCCTCGCCCTGGCACTGCTGCTGTTGCCGGTGCTGTCGGTGGCCGGCTGCACCCGGGCCGGCCCCGACGGCCCCGACGGCCCGAACGGCCCGCCCGGTGGGGCCGGTGGGCCGGCCCGTGTGGACGGCGGCGCGGGCCCCGGCACGGGCGCGGGCGCGCCGGCCGGGCGCTGGCGGCCCCGCCCCGGCACGCCGTGGCAGTGGCAGCTGAGCGGCCGGGTGGACACCGGCGTCGACGTCCCGGTGTACGACATCGACGGCTTCGAGAACGACGCCGACACCGTGCGCCGACTGCACGCGGCGGGGCGCAAGGTGATCTGTTACGTCAACGCCGGCGCGTGGGAGTCCTTCCGCCCGGACCGGGACGCCTTCCCGCCCACCGTGCTGGGGCGCGGCAACGGCTGGGAGGGCGAGCGCTGGCTCGACATCCGCCGGCTGGACGTGCTGCGCCCGCTGATGGCCCGGCGCCTGGACATGTGCCGGGCCAAGGGCTTCGACGCGGTCGAACCCGACCTCCTGGACGCCTACGCCCACCGCACCGGCTTTCCGCTGACCGCCCGTCACCAGCTCGCCTACAACCGCGTGATCGCGGACCTGGCCCACCGCCGGGGCCTCGCGGTCGGCCTCAAGAACGACCTCGGCCAGATCCCCGAGCTGGTGGCGGACTTCGACTTCGCCGTCAACGAGGAGTGCGCGCGGTACGGGGAGTGCGCGGCCCTGACGCCGTTCGTGGCGGCCGGCAAGGCGGTCTTCCACGTGGAGTACGCCGAGGAGCCGGCCCAGTTCTGTCCCACCGCCCGCCGCCTGGGTCTGAGCTCCATGCGCAAACGCCTCGCCCTGGACGCGTGGCGCCACCCCTGCGAACGGCACGCGAGCCCGCCCGGCACGGAAGGGGCGGAGGAGAAGGACAGCCCGCCCGGCGCGTGAGGGCCGGAGCCCCGGAAAGGCCCCGCCCGCCCGCTCGGAGGGGCGTGCGGCGCCCCCGGTAGGGTGCGGCACCGTGGCTGAATCATGGGTCAACCTCGCCGAACGCATCGGCTCCGACCTGCATCTGGAGCTGCCCGGCACCGGTGGCCGGCGTGCCGCGCTGATCCGCGCGCTGCGGGACGCCGTACGCGGTGGCCGGCTCGCCCCCGGCACCCTGCTGCCGCCGTACCGCTCCCTCGCCGCCGACCTCGGCGTGGCCCGGAACACCGTGGCCGACGCGTACGCCGAACTGGTCGCCGAGGGCTGGCTCACGGCCCGGCAGGGTTCCGGCACCCGGGTCGCCACCGGGCTCCGCACCGAGGGGGCCGGGACCGAAGCCGGGCGCGCCGCCCCGGCCGCGACACCCGGTGCGGCGGCCCGGCCCGTGCACGATCTACGGCAGGGGCAGCCGGACGCGGCCTCCTTCCCGCGCACCGCGTGGCTCGCCTCCGCCCGCCGGGCCGTGAACGCCGCGCCCCACGACGCCTTCGGCCCCGGCGACCCGCGGGGTCGGCCCGAGCTGCGGCGCGCCCTCGCCGCCTACCTGGCCCGGGTGCGCGGGGTGCGGACCGATCCGGACCGCGTCGTGGTGTGCTCGGGCTTCGCCCACGCCCTGCGCCTGCTGTTCGGCGGGGGCGTGCTCGGCGGCCCACTGGCGGTGGAGTCGTACGGCCTGCCCTTCCACCGCTCCCTGCTCGCCGCGGCCTCGGTCCGTACGGTGCCCCTCGCGCTGGACGACGACGGCGCGCGGGTCGAGGAGTTGGCCGCGCACGACGCCGTACGGGCCGTCCTGCTGACGCCCGCCCATCAGTTCCCCACCGGCGGGCCGCTGCGGCCGGAGCGCCGCGCGGCCGTCGTCGAGTGGGCGCGCGAGCGGGGCGCCCTGGTGCTGGAGGACGACTACGACGGGGAGTTCCGCTACGACCGGCGGCCCGTGGGGGCCGTGCAGGGCCTGGACCCCGAGCACGTGCTGTACCTGGGCTCGGTGAGCAAGAGCCTGTCGCCCGCGGTGCGCCTTGGCTGGATGGTGCTGCCCGAGCGCCTCGTGGACGCCGTGCTGGCGGCCAAGGGGGACCGGGAGGCGTGGACGGGGGTGACGGACCAGCTGACGCTGGCGGATCTCATCGAGTCCGGCGCGTACGACCGGCACGTCCGCCGGATGCGCCAACGCTATCGGCGGCGCCGCGACGCGCTGGTCACCGCCCTCGCCGAGCGCGCCCCGCACATCCGGCCGACCGGGGTCGCGGCCGGGCTCCACGCCGTGCTGCGGCTGCCGCCCGGCACCGAGCGGTCCGTGGTCCGGGCCGCGGCCCGGCGGGGCCTCGCCGTCGAGGCGCTGGCCGACTACCGCCACCCCGGGGCGGCCATGCCACCGCGCGACGGCCTGGTCGTGGGCTACGCCACCCCGCCGGAGCACGCGTACGCCGCGGCCCTGCGGGCCCTGTGCGAGGTCCTGCCGCCCGCGTCGCTCTGACGGGACGGAGGCCGCCGGCGGTGCCCGCCGGGCGGCGTGCCCCAGCGCGCTCCGTGGCTCCGGCGGGCGGCGTGCCCCGGCCGCTCAGGCGAGAATGCCCTCGATCATGGAGACATAGACGGGCGTGGGGAGCACGCGGGTCACCTTCAGGCCCGCCTCGGTGTAGAGGCCCTGGAACTCCTGGGGGGTGCGCTCCTTGCCGTTGAGCAGGACCATCATCAGCAGGTCGAGGGCCCAGCCGCGGTGCGGTTCGTTGTCCTCGGGCAGGACGGCCTCGACGACCAGGAGGCGCGAGCCCTCGGCCATGCCGTGGCGGACGGCCCGCAGGATGCGCACGCACTCCTCGTCGGTCCAGTCGTGCAGCACGGCCTTGAGGATGTAGATGTCCGCCCCCGCGGGCACGGAGTCGAAGAACGAGCCGGCCTCGGTGCGCCAGCGGCCCTCCAGTTCGGGGCCGTCCAGCAGGTGCTGCCGGACCACGGACTCCTGGTCGTAGAGGATGCCGCTGACCCCGGGGTTGCGGGCGAGTATCGCGCGCAGCAGCCCGCCGCGGCCGCCGCCCACGTCGACGACCGTGGCCCCCTCGGGGAAGTCGTAGTGGGACGCGATGGTGTCGTTGTCGGCGGCCGAGAAGGACGCCATGCCCCGGTTGAAGGCCGCGCCCTGCTCGGGGTTGCGCGCCAGATGGCCGAAGAAGGAGGCGCCGAAGACCTCGTCGAACACCGTCTCGCCGGTGCGCACCGCCTCGTGGAGCCGGGCGACGGGCCGCCAGAAGAGCTCCTCCCCCATGGTGACGACGCCGTCGCGGAGCGAGTACGGCGCGTCCGAGCGCAGCGGCTCGGCGAGCGGGGTCAGATGGAAGCGGCCGCCGGCGTCCTCGTGGAAGACGCCGGTGGAGGCGAGGAAGCGCAGCAGGCGCTCCAGATGGCCGGCGCGGGCCCCGCACAGCTGGGCCAGTTCGGCGGCGCTGCGCGGGCCGGTGGCGAGGTGGTCGGCGATGTCGAAGCGGGCCGCGGCATGGAGTGCGGCGGTGTGCAGGAAGCCCATGCTGCGCTCGGCCAACTGCCCGGCGTACAGCGCGGGGTCGGGCTGGTCGGAAGCCATTGGCAACCCCCCTGTCGACGCGGCCCGGCCCCCCGGCCGGGCGGTACGCGTGATCGGTGCCCACCCTGGCACGAAGGGAGCGGGGGTGTCATCAGGCCACCCTCCGCTCCCTGTGGAGCCCCGGTCCACGGCCCGCGGAGCGCCGCCGGTCCGACCGAACGGCGCGACCGTCACTCGACCTGGTTGCAGTACGGCAGTCCGGCCAGCGGCGCGTCGGTGAAGAAGTGCCGCAGCAGGTCGGTGAACTCCCCGGCGCGCTCCAGCATGACCATGTGACCACAGTCCTTGATCGTGGTGAAGCGGGCGTCGCCGCAGGCGCGGGCGAAGCGCCTGCCCTCCTCCGGCGGGGTCAGCGAGTCCGACTCACCGGTGAACACCAGCGTGGGGACGCGGGGCACGACCTGAGAGCGTTCGGCGCTGCTGAACGCGCCGAACGTCTCGTGCGCATGGCGCATCCGGGCCACGTTCTGCAGGTACTTGGCCACCTTGTGGCCGGGCAGGGTGCTCAGATGGTGGGTCACCAGCTTGGCGACGATCGTGGCGCGGCGGGCGCGGGGCGCGCCCTCGCCCCGCATCAGCAGGTCGATCATCTCGCGGGCGAAGTCCTCCTTCCGCCCCTCCTCCAGCACCCGGGCCAGGGCCATCACGTCCTCCCAGGCGATGCGCTTGCCGGGCCTGAGCGTGGCCATGCCGCTCAGGGCGAGCCGGGCCACCCGCCCGGGGTGGCGGTGCGCGAGCTCCCGGGCGATGAGGGTGCCGTACGAGCAGCCCACGGCGTTCACCGAGGGCATGTCGAGGCTCTCCAGCGCGTGGTGCAGCGCGTCGGCGAGGAACTCCGTGCCGTGGTCGGGCGGGAGCGGATCGGCCTCGCCGGAGCCGGGCAGGTCGATGGAGACGGTGGTGGCCCACTGACTGATCGCCAGTTCGTGCACCCGCCAGGCGTCCTTGTCCTGGATGAAGCCCCCGAGCAGGATCACGGGCTCGGTCAGGGCCCGGTCGCAGGGGGTCAGGCGGCACTCGTAGGAGAACCCCGCGTACCGGAACCGCTCGACGCGCGGCTCCGCCACCCGGGGTGTCTCGGCCAGTTCAGGCTGAAGCACTGTTCTTCTCTTCCATGGTCTTCTCCTCCATCAGGCGCACCACGTCGTCGAGCGTGCGGGCCCTGAGGAGTTCGTCGAAGTCGACCGTCACGCCCGGGTCGGTCTCCAGCGCGAAGGAGAGCTCCACCAGGAACAGGGAGTCCACGCCGAGCGACTTCAGCGTGGCCTGCGGGTGGATCAGCTCGGGCTTCACCCGGAACTTGCTGGTCAGCGTGTTCACCAGCGTGTCGTACATCTCGTTGTCTCCCGTGGGTGTCAAGCGGGCGTGGTGCTCAGGCGAGGGCGGCGAGGTGCGGCCACTCGAGGGTGACGGCGGCCCAGGCGAGCCCGGCGCCGAAGGCCGGCAGCAGCACCCGGTGACCGGCCTTCAGGTCCCCCGCGCCCTGGGCCTGGTCGAGCAGGACCGGAATGGACGCGGCGGAGGTGTTGCCGACGTGTTCGATGTTGGACAGGACGCGGTCCGGCGCGATGCCGAGCCGTTCCACCAGGAGGGCGATGATCCGGGCGTTGGCCTGGTGCGGCACGACCCGGTCCACCTCCTCGGCCTTCCAGCCGGCGGCGTCCAGGGCCTGCCGGGAGGCGGCCTCCATGCGCACCACGGCATGGCGGAACACCTCCGCCCCCATCATCCGCAGATGCGGGTCGGCCTGCGCGTCCGCCGCGGTTCGCGCGGCGGGCCCGGCGCCGGGCACACGGGCCCGTGAGCGGTCCTCGGTCGCGCCGCCGCGCACGGTGATCAGGTCGCGGCCGTGGCCGTCGCTGCCCAGCACACAGGGCCCGAGGCGGCCGGGCTCGCCGGGGGTGCCCGCGCGCAGCACCACCGCTCCCGCGCCGTCGCCGAACACCGGGCGGGTGCCGACGTCCTCGGGGTCGAGATAGGCCGACATGCGGTCCGCCCCGATCACCAGCGCGCTCTCGACGGTGCCGGCGGCGATCAGCCCCTGGGCGATGCCCAGCCCGTGGATGAACCCGGCGCAGGCGGCCTGGACGTCGAAGGCGGCGGCCCCGGCGAGGTCCAGGCGGGCCGCGACGTGGGGGGCGGTGCCGGGGCAGATCCGGTCGGGCGAGGTGGTGGCCAGGACGACCGCCGACACGTGGTCGGCCCCCGCGGAGCGCAGCGCGGCGCGGCCGGCCGCCACGGCGAGGTCCCCGGTCGTGGTGCCCGGCTCGGCGATGTGCCGGGACCTGATGCCGGTGCGCGTGTATATCCAGTCGGCGGGCTTCCCGAGGAGATCACCCAGCTCTTCGTTGGTCACCCGGTGCGGTGGCAACCACGATCCGACGCCGGCCAGCACAGCCGTCGGCATAGACACACGCCCCTTTGTCCCCGCGGTGTCGAACGCGGGACTCATGGAGTACGGAGGAGGACGGAGACAAGACGATTCGGAGGAATGGAGAGGTATGGGGGGATATGGAGGGTATTCGAAGGAAGCGGGAGCCGAGACGGAGCGCCGGAACGGAGGGCGGATCGCTCCGCGCCGTCCCGACGCCCGTCTCGACCTTGGTCCACGCTAGAAGCCGGGTCAGCCGGGTGCACAGGCTTAACCGTGAATGCGCCCCCCTTCACCCTGCTCGAATACTCCGCGCGCTCGCCCGAAGGTGTGACTTCTGGTGCTTTGACGCATGAGTGGGGCGCTGGTTGACATGGCAGGATGCGGGCGTGATTCATGATCGAATAGCCCGGCGCCCCGCCACTCCTCCGGCGCGCCGCTCACCCGCGCCCCGCCGCTCCCCCGGACTCCGCCGTTCGGCCCTGCTCGGACCGGCGCTGTTATCCGCGTCGGCCCTGCTGCTGACCCCGGCCGCGCCGGCGCACGCCTTCGGCACCGTCAACGCCCTGGGTCAGCACGCCGAGCACGAACGCATCACCCGCGCCGCCCTGGCCTGCGCGCCCGGCACCTCCCCCGCGGCCGACGACTGCTTCCAGCCCCGCTCGCTGGACCAACTCGCCGGCCGCAGCCGGAGCTTCGGCGCCATCGGCGCCCCCGACACGGACGAGGTGCTCAACCCCGCCGCGCACTGCGACAACGCCGACTTCCTGGCCGTGCCCGGCTATCCGCGCACCCGCGAGCAGGCCACGGCGGCGCTGCGCGAGTGCGTCTCCCATCTGCGCAAGCGCTTCGCCGAGGGAGTGGCCGCCGCCGGCGGCGTGCTGGGGGACGACGGCACGGTGCTGCCCGCGCAGACCGGGCTGCGCCGGGACTGCTCCTTCACCCTGGGCATCCCCGGCCGCAACAAGTGCGAGGCGCTGGAGGGCCTGGGCCGGGCGCTCCACGGGGCGCAGGACTTCTACGCGCACAGCAACTGGACCGACCGGCACGACGCGGCCCGACCCCTCGGCCTCGACAACCCGCCCGGACTCGACCGGCCGGCGCCCTCCCCGCTGCTGAACCTGACCACCGACCGGCCGCCGCACGCGACGGCCGTGCCGGAGGCGTTCACCACCGGCTGCTTCTCCGTGCTGATCGTCGGCTGTTCGCGGCGGATCGGGCACGGCGGGCTGAACAAGGACACGGGGGCGGTGGACGCCCTCACCGGCGCCACCGGGGCCGCGGGCTCCCCGCGCGGCGCGCTGGCCGGCAACTTCGGGCGCGCGGTCGCCGGCGCGGTCACCGAGACCCGGCGGCAGTGGGCGGACTTCCGCGCGGCGCTCGTCCGCGCGCACGGGAAGGAGCGCGGGGCGCGCATCGCCTGTGCGCTGACGCACGACGAGCCGGCGCGCGACTGCGGCTGACGCGCCCCCTCGTAGCGCTCGCTCCCGGGTCCGGCGTTCGCTTGCGGGCCCGGCGCTCACTCCAGGGCCCGGCGCTCGCTCCCGGGCCCGCCGCGCGGCGGGCCCGGACTGCGGGATCGGGGCGGACGTGCGAAGGTCGGGAGACATGACCACGAATCATCCGGAACCCGAACCGGAACCGGAGCCGCACGACACCCCTCGGGTCGAGCCCGGCCCGGTGCCGCCGAGCGAGACGCCCGAGGGGGAGGACAGCACCTCGGGGGCGGGCCCCCGGGAGACGTACAACCCCACCAAGGGCTGGGCCAAGGGCCCGCTCTTCCTGATCCTGCTGGTCGTCGCGCTCTGCGCCGCCTTCTTCCTGGCCTACGCCGTCACCCTGATGCTGTGAGGCGCACGTACCCTCCGCACCCGTGTCCACGCCCTCGCCCGATCGTGTGAGCGGCGTGTTTGCCGGTCCGGGCGCCGGGCACCCGTGCCCGTCCGACGTGATCGCTACCGGAGGTGACGACCATGACCGAGCAGAGCCGGCAGGACCCGGGGAAGAAGTACCCGCGCCCGGAGTTCCCCCAGCAGGACCAGCCGCACCCCGGCGACACCGAGCGCATGGAGCCCCGCCCCGACCACGGGGAGGACTCGTACCGGGGCAGCGGCAAGCTGCGCGATCGCCGCACCGTGATCACGGGTGGCGACTCCGGCATCGGCCGCGCGGTGGCGCTGGCCTTCGCCCGTGAGGGCGCGGACGTCCTCTTCACCCATCTGGCCGAGGAGGAGAAGGAGGCCGAGGAGACGGCCCGGCTGGTGAGAGAGGCGGGGCGCCGCGCGGTGCCCGTGGCCTGCGACATCCGCGAGGAGGCCGCCTGCCGGGACCTCGTGGACCGCGCGGTGGCGGAGTTCGGCCGGATCGATGTGCTGGTGAACAACGCCGCCTATCAGATGTCGCGGCCCGAGGGCATCGAGGCCATCCCCACCGAGCAGTTCGACCGGGTCCTCCGGACGAACCTGTACGCGATGTTCTGGCTGTGCAAGATGTCACTGCCGCACATCCCGGCCGGCGGCAGCATCATCAACACCACCTCGGTGCAGGCGTACAAGCCCAGCCCGCATCTGCTGGACTACGCCACCACCAAGGGCGGGATCGTCACTTTCACCCAGGGCCTGGCCGGCCAGCTGGCCGAGCGGGGCATCCGGGTCAACGCCGTCGCGCCGGGGCCGGTGTGGACGCCGCTGATCCCCGCCACCCTCCCCGACACCTCCTCGTTCGGGGAGCAGAGCCCGCTGAAGCGGCCCGCGCAGCCGGCCGAGATGGCACCGGCGTACGTCTTCCTCGCCTCCGAGGACGCGAGTTACATCACCGCCGAGGTGCTCAACGCCACGGGCGGCACGCCACTGCCCTGATTCGGCCATCGGCTCCCCCTCGGCTCCCCCCGTGCCGTACGGTGCCCGTGCCCCCTGAAGGCGTCCCGGAAGGCGGTCCGGAGGGCGGCGGGGCCGAGCGGAAGGCCATCCACCGAGCGGATGTCCGGTGAACGGCGACCATGGAACAATGTGGGCGGGAATAGCCGTTCGGACACGTGCTGGCGGGTCTCTTCGGCCGGCCCCTCCCGGACGTTCACACGGGTGACCTGACGGGTGATTCTCAGGACGAGGGGCTTTGATGACGGACACCGCGAGTTCGGGTGCGGGGCGGCGGCGGACCACGGTCCGCGACCGCCCGGCGACGGCTGCCCACGGCCAGGTGGGAGAGCCGGAGCTGCGACAGCTGCTGGCCGGCCTCACCGCCGTGCGCGACGGCGACTTCGGCACCCGGTTACCGGCCGACCGCGACGGCCTGCTGGGCGAGATCGCGACCGTCTTCAACGGCATGGTGGACCAGCTCTCGCAGTTCACCTCCGAGGTCACCCGGGTGGCCCGCGAGGTGGGCACCGAGGGCCGGCTCGGCGGCCAGGCGGAGGTCCCGGGGGTCGACGGCACCTGGAAGGACCTCACCGACTCGGTCAACGCCATGGCCGGCAATCTCACGACCCAGGTCCGGGACATCGCCCAGGTCGCCACGGCCGTGGCCAAGGGCGATCTGTCGCAGAAGATCACCGTGGACGCGCGCGGCGAGATCCACGAGTTGAAGAACACCATCAACACGATGGTCGACGAGCTGTCCTCGTTCGCGGACGAGGTCACCCGCGTGGCGCGCGAGGTGGGCACCGAGGGCATCCTCGGCGGCCAGGCGCGCGTGCCGGGCGTCGGGGGCACCTGGCGCGACCTGACCGACTCGGTGAACTTCATGGCGGGCAACCTGACCGCCCAGGTGCGCTCCATCGCCCAGGTGGCCACCGCCGTGGCGCAGGGCGATCTGACCCGCAAGATCGATGTCGCCGCCCGGGGCGAGATCCTGGAGCTGAAGACCACCATCAACACCATGGTCGACCAGCTGTCCTCGTTCGCCGCCGAGGTCACCCGGGTGGCCCGCGAGGTGGGCACCGAGGGCCGGCTCGGCGGCCAGGCGGACGTCCAGGGCGTCTCCGGCACCTGGAAGGACCTCACGGAGTCCGTCAATGTGATGGCGGACAACCTCACGGCCCAGGTGCGCTCCATCGCCCAGGTGACCACCGCGGTCGCGCAGGGCGATCTCTCGCAGAAGATCCGGGTGGACGCGCGCGGCGAGATCCTGGAGCTGAAGGAGACCATCAACACGATGGTCGACCAGCTCTCGGCATTCGCCGACGAGGTGACCCGGGTGGCGCGCGAGGTCGGCACCGAAGGCAACCTGGGCGGTCAGGCCACGGTCCGCGGGGTGTCGGGCACCTGGAAGGACCTGACCGACAACGTCAATGTGATGGCGTCCAACCTGACCAGCCAGGTGCGGTCCATCGCGCAGGTGGCCACCGCCGTGGCGCGGGGCGATCTGTCGCAGAAGATCACGGTGGAGGCCAAGGGCGAGGTCGCGGGGCTGGCCCGCGCGATCGACACCATGGTGGACACGCTGTCGGCGTTCGCCGGCGAGGTGACCCGGGTGGCCCGCGAGGTGGGCACCGAGGGCATCCTCGGCGGCCAGGCGCAGGTGCCGAACGTGGCGGGCACCTGGAAGGACCTGACCGACAACGTCAACTCGATGGCGAACAACCTCACCAACCAGGTACGCAACATCGCCCAGGTGACCACCGCCGTCGCCCAGGGCGACCTCACGCTCAAGATCGATGTGGACGCCCGGGGCGAGATCCTGGCGCTCAAGACCACCATCAACACCATGGTCGACCAGCTCTCGGCGTTCGCGGCCGAGGTCACCCGGGTGGCGCGGGAGGTCGGCAGCGAGGGCCGGCTCGGCGGCCAGGCCGAGGTGGAGGGCGTCTCCGGCACCTGGAAGCGGCTGACGGAGAACGTGAACGAGCTGGCGGGCAACCTCACCCGTCAGGTGCGGGCCATCGCCGAGGTGACCAGCGCGGTCGCCGAGGGCGATTTGACGCGCTCCATCACCGTGGACGCGTCCGGCGAGGTCGCCGAGCTCAAGGACAACATCAACTCCATGGTCCAGTCCCTGCGCGAGACCACCCGGGCCAACCAGGAGCAGGACTGGCTGAAGACCAACCTGGCGGGCATCTCGGGGCTGATGCAGGGCCGCCGGGACCTGGCCGTGGTGGCCGACCTCATCATGGACGAGCTGACGCCGCTGGTCGGCGCGCAGTACGGCGGCTTCTACCTGGCCGAGGACGCCCCGGACGGCACCCAGTTGCGGCTGATCGCCTCGTACGGGCACCCGGACGACACGGCGGCGGCGGGCGCGCGGCCGGTGCGGTTCCGGCTCGGCCAGTCGCTGGTGGGCCAGGCGGCGCGCAGCCGTCGCACGATCGCCGTCGACGAGCTGCCGGCCGGCTATGTCACCATCTCGTCCGGCCTGGGCTCCGCGGTGCCCACGAGCCTGATTGTGCTGCCCATCGTCGTCGAGGAGCAGGTGCTCGGGGTGATCGAGCTCGCGTCGGTGACCCCGTTCACCCAGATCCACCGGGCGTTCCTCGACCAGCTGATGGAGACCGTCGGGGTCAACGTCAACACCATCATCGCCAACGCCCGCACCGATGAGCTGCTCGTCGAGTCGCAGCGGCTGGCCACCGAGCTGCAGGTCCGCTCGGAGGAGCTCCAGGTCCAGCAGGAGGAGTTGCAGCGGTCCAACGCGGAGCTGGAGGAGAAGGCGGCGCTGCTCGCCTCCCAGAACCGCGACATCGAGGCGAAGAACCTGGAGATCGAGCAGGCCCGGCAGGAGCTGGAGGACCGCGCCCAGCAGCTGTCCCTCGCCTCCAAGTACAAGTCGGAGTTCCTGGCCAATATGAGCCATGAGCTGCGCACCCCGCTCAACAGCCTGCTGATCCTCGCGCAGTTGCTGGCCCAGAACCCCAACCGCAACCTCACTCCCAAACAGGTGGAGTACGCCGGGGTGATCCACTCGGCGGGCTCCGACCTGCTCCAGCTGATCAATGACATCCTCGATCTGTCGAAGGTCGAGGCGGGCAAGATGGACATCGCCCCCGAACGGGTGCCGCTGCGCCGGCTGCTCGACTACGTCGACGCCACCTTCCGCCCGCTGACCGGGCAGAAGGGCCTGGACTTCCGGATCAGCGTGGCGCCGGGAGTGCCGTCCGAGCTGGTCACCGACGACTCGCGGCTCCGCCAGGTGCTGCGCAACCTGCTGTCCAACGCGGTGAAGTTCACCGAGACGGGGGCGGTGGAGCTGCGGATCGCCCCGGCGGCGGAGTCCGACCTTCCGCAGTCGGTCCGCGGCCACGGCCCGGCCCTGGTGTTCCGGGTCCTGGACACCGGCATCGGCATCGCCGAGCACCAGCTGGAGGCGATCTTCGGGGCGTTCCAGCAGGCCGACGGCACCATGAGCCGCAAGTACGGCGGTACGGGCCTGGGCCTGTCCATCAGCCGGGAGATCGCGCATCTGCTCGGCGGCGCCATCCACGCGGCCAGCACCCCCGGGGAGGGCAGCACCTTCACGCTCTATCTGCCCGTCGCCCGGTTCACCGACGTACCGGAGTCGGCCGGTGGCCAGGAGGGGCAGACCGGGCCCGAGGGGCAGCAGGGGCAGGGGGCCGAGCGGTCGCCGGTGCCGCAACAGCCGGCGCCCGACGCGGCGGTGGCCCAGCGCCGGCTGCTGGTCATCGAGGACCGGCCGCGCGGGCTGCTGTCGCTGGTGGCCGAGAGCGCGCTCGCCGACCTCGCCGACCACCGGGGGCCGGCCGACCCGCGCGGCCCGGTGCGCATGCGGACCGCCGTCGGGCCGGAGGAGGCGACCGCCGCCCTGGCCACCGAGTCGTACCACTGCGTGGTGCTGGAGCTCGACATGCCCGACGACTCCGCCATCCGGTTCCTGCACGCCCTCGACGGCGACCCGGCGCTGCGGCAGGTGCCCGTACTGGCCCACCACAGCCGCCGGCTGGACCCGCGGCAGGAGAAGCTGCTGCAGGAGCGGGCCCGCAACCAGCCGCTCGAACTGCTGCCCAGTCTGGACGAGCTGCGGGAGCGGATCGCGCTGCATCTGATGGCCGAGCGGCCCTCGGACGTCCTTCCGCTGGTCCGGCCGGCCGCGCCGGTGCCGGCCGTGCCCGAGCCCGTGGCGGCGGAGGAGGCGCCGGACGGCGATCTGGCCGGGCGCACGGTGCTGGTGGTCGACGACGACGCGCGGAACGTCTTCGCGCTCACCGGCATTCTCGAACTGCACGGCATGCTGGTGCGGCACGCCGACAACGGCCGCGAGGGCATAGAGGCGCTCGCCCGGGACGACGGCAGCATCGAGCTGATTCTGATGGACGTGATGATGCCCGCGATGGACGGCCACGCGGCGACCGCCGCGATCCGCGCCATGCCCGAGTACGCCGATCTGCCGATCATCGCGGTGACGGCGAAGGCCATGGAGGGCGACCGGGAGAAGAGCCTGGCCGCCGGCGCGAGCGACTACATCACCAAGCCGGTCGACGCCGACGCGCTCGTGGCCTGCATCCGCCGCTGGCTGCGCCGATGACCGCCACCCGGCGGGACGGCCGCGACCACGCGCGCGGCGGGCGGGCCATCCCCGGCGGCCCGCCCGGGCCGGCCGAGCCGGCGGTGGCCGCCGAGGCGGCCGAGCCACCGGGGGTGCCCGAGCAGGCCCGAGCGTACGGGGTGCCGCGGCCCGCCGCGGGCTCCGCACCGGCCGGGGCGCCCGGGGGGCCTGAGGCGTATGCCCCGGCGGGCCCTGGCAACGCCGGAACGGCCGAGCCGACGGCGCCTGCCGCGGCGGCCGTGCCACCCGGCGCCCCCGGGCCCGCCGGTGCGTACGAGCCCACCGGGAATGGCCGGCGGGTGGAAGACTCCAGGCCGACCGGGAACGCCGGGTCTCCTGGGAGGCCCGGGCCGGCCAAGGCGTACGGGCCCACGGGGACTTGCGGGTCGCGTAGGGACCCTGGGGACGCCGAGGCGTACGAGCCCCTCGGGAACGCCGGGACGCGGCAGAACGCCGGGGCCGCCGAGCCGGTGGCGCCTGCCGCGGTTCCAGGGCAGGCCAGGGCCTGTGGGGCCACCGGGAGCCCCGGGAACGCCGAGGCTTCCGGCGACGCCGAGGCCCCCGCGGACGCCCCCGGGGAGGGCGGCGAGCCGGCCGGCCGGGGCGTGGAGGCGCTCGCCGTCGTGGTCGAGCGGCTGCGCCGGGACATCGCGCTGGCCCAGCGCTCGGCCGACGCCAAGGTGATGATCGCGCTCGCCGCCGGCATCCTCGTGGAGCGCGGCCACGGCGGCCCCTCCGAGGCCGCCCGGCACCTGGAGCGGCTGGCGGAGGCCGCCCGGCTGCCGCTGCTGGAGCTCGCCGCGGACATCGTCAACGCCGCCGCCCGGGACGCGGTCGCGGAGGCCTGTCCGGTGACGCCACCGGCCGGCAGCGGCCGGCGCGTGCCGCCCTCCGTGCTGCGGCTGCGGTCCGCCGAGGCGAGCGCGCTGGGCAGCGACCCGCAGACCGCCACCGAGTCGCTGCTGGCGCAGGCGCTGGCGCCGCTCGGGGCCGGCGCCCTCGCCCTGTGGGCCGCCGGCGCGGACGGGTCCGTCACCCTGGCCGGGCACGCCGGCTTCCCCCCGGGGGAGGCGGAGCGGTGGCGCTATGTGCCGCCCGGGGTGCGCACCCTCGCCCAGCGCGCTCTGACGTCCCGTCAGCACCACTGGTACGACAGCCCGCCCGCCGACGCCCTGAGCATCGGCCACTCCCCCGGCGCCGCCGGTGGCTCCCGGTCCGTGCTGCCCGCCCGGGTCGCCGGGCGGGTCCTCGGCGTGCTGGAGGTGTGCTGGCCATGCCCTCGGCCGCCGCTGCCCGCCGCCGCCCAGCGGCAGATGGCGGCGCTGGCCGACATCGCGGCCCATACGCTGTCTGAGCCCCGCGCGGCGGCCTCGGGTGCCGCCGTGGAGCAGTCCGGCGGCCCCGGCTCCATGGCCGGCCTCGCCGAGGGCCTGCTGGACGCGGCGCTGGTGCTCCAGCCCGTGCTCGACGACGGCGGAGAGGTCGCCGACTTCCGTATCGCCCACGCCAACGAGCACTTCAGCGACCCGGCCGGGCGGGACCGGACGGCGCTGATCGGGATGCGGCTGCTGGAGGCGTACCCGCTGTCCGCCGAGGACGGCGGGCTCTACGAGCGGGCGGTGCGCGTGCACTCCACCGGTGAGCCGTTCCGCGCGGAGCGGATGGTGGTGGGCGCGCTGATCGAGGGCGAGCCGACGCGGGCGCTCGCCGCGGTGGGCATCGGCCGCCACGGCGACGCGGTGCTGCTCACCTGGCGGGTCGAGGACGAGGCGCGGCGGCTGGCCGCGCTGTCGCCGCACGCCCAGCGGCTGGCCCGGATCGGCGGGTTCGAGGAGAACCTGGTGACCGGCGAGATTTTGTGGAACGCGGAGCTGTTCGCCCTGCACGGGCTGGAGCCGACGGCCGCTCCCCTCCCCCTGGAGCGGCTGGGCCAGCGCGCCCACCCCGACGACTCGGTGGCCGTGGGGCGCTTCCTCCGGGCGGTGCTGCACCACCGGCAGCCCGCCTCGACCGTGTTCCGGCTCCGGCGGCCGGACGGCATCGTCCGGCACATGCGGGTGGTGGCCGAGCCGGTCACCGGGCCGGGTGGCACGCTCGTCGCCCTGCGCGGCGCCTACCAGGACGTCTCCGCGCAGCACTGGACGGAGGTGGCGCTCGCCGCCACCCGCGACCGGCTGGCGGACTCCGAGGAACTCGCGGCGGAGCGCGACCGGCTGGCCCTCGAACTGCAGCGGGCCATCATGCCGCACGCGCCGGCCCCGTTCGACGCCTCGGGGCTGCGGGTCGCCGTGCGCTACCGGCCGGCCGAGAAGGACCATTTGGTGGGCGGGGACTGGTACGACGCCGTGGTGCTGCCCAGCAAGCGGGTGCTGCTCGCGGTCGGCGACGTCGCGGGCCACGGCATCGAGGCCGCGAAGGGCATGGTCGTGCTGCGCAACGCGCTGCGCGGGCTCGCCGTCACCGGCGCCGGGCCGGCCCGGCTGCTGGGCTGGCTCAACGCCGTGGCCCACCATCTGGCGGAGCAGGTGACGGCCACCGCGGTGTGCGGGATCTACGATCCGCGGACCCGGGTGCTGCGCTGGGCCCGCGCGGGCCATCCGCCGCCCGCGCTGGTGCGCGACGGCGTGGCCACCGCCCTCCCCCTGCCCCCCGGCATCCTGCTGGGGGCGCTCGCCGAGGCGCACTACGAGGAGCGCGAGCTGCCCCTGCGGGACGGGGACCGGCTGCTGATGTACACCGACGGCCTCATCGAGCGCCGCGACCGCTCCGTCGAGCGGTCCCTGGAGCAGTTGCTGACCGCCGTGGGAACGCCCGCCCTCGATCTGGACGAGCATCTGGACCGGCTGCTGACCCACAGCCGCTCGGACACCGACGACGACACCTGTCTGATCGGCATCCAGCCCGGCTGACCGGCCGGCGGCGCGCCTGACCTCGCCAGCGCCCCGGCCGGCCGACGGCGCCGCAGGTCACCGGCGTACGGGCGGCGTACGGTGCCCTTGTACGATCGGGGCACCATGCTGAACACAGTCGTCCGCCATCTGCGCTGCCCCCACTGCGGTGAGCCGCTGGCCGAGCGCGGGCCGGCGCTCGGCTGCTCCGGCGGGCACAGCTTCGACATCGCGCGACAGGGCTATGTGAACCTGCTGTCCGGGGCGACGAAGCTCAGCGCCGACACCAGGGAGATGGTGGACGCGCGGGCCGCCTTCCTCGCGGCGGGCCACTACCGTCCCATCGCCGAGGCGCTGGTGGCGCTCGCGCGCGCGACGGCCGACCCGGCGGTGCCCGGCTGCGTGGCCGACATCGGCGGCGGCACCGGCTACTACCAGGCCCGGCTCATGGACGCGTTCCCCGGCGCCGACGGGGTGCTGCTGGACATCTCCAAGTTCGCCGCGCGGCACGCCGCCCGCGCGCACCCCCGGATCGGCGCCGTGGTGGCCGACGCCTGGCGGGACCTGCCGCTGCGGGACGGCACGGCGTCCCTGGTGCTCAACACCTTCGCGCCGCGCAACGGCCCCGAGCTGCGGCGCGTGCTCGACCCGCGGGGAGCCCTGCTGGTGGTCACGCCCCGCCACGACCACCTCCGGGAGCTGATCGGGGCGCTCGGTCTGCTGCGGGTCGACGAGCGCAAGGAGGAGCGGCTGACCGCCGCGCTGGCGCCGTACTTCTCCGTCGTCGCCTCCGAGCGGCTGACGCGGACCATGAGTCTGGACCACGACGCCCTGGCCCTGCTGGTCGCGATGGGGCCGAACGCGTGGCACCAGGGGTCGGGGGATCTGCGCGAGCGGGTGGCCGCGCTGCCCTCGCCGTGCGAGGTCACGCTCTCGGTGGCGCTCACCGCGTACCGGCCGCTGCCCTGAGGCCCTGTCCCGCGCTTCCGAAGGCGGCCTCGGGCCACGTCGCGCTCCGCTGTCGGCCCCCGCTCCGCTGCCGGCGCGCGATCGCCTGCCGGGCGGCGCCCGGCTCGGCTCCGGCGCCCGGCTCGGCCTTGGCGCCCGCTCAGCTCTTCGGCGCCGTCATATGGAGCCGGAGGGTGAGCCCGCTGGACCAGGCGCGTATTTCGACGAGGTCGCACAGCTGGTGGATCATCCACAGGCCGCGGCCGCCGTTGGCGGCGGCCGGGGCGGGCCGGCGGCGCCCGGCGAGCAGCTCGGTGAGCCGGCCCCGGTCGTGGATCTCCGCGGTCCAGCCCCCGGCGTCGTTCCAGAGCCGGAGGGTGCCGCTCCCCCCGCCGTGGGCGACGGAGTTCCCCGCCGCCTCCGCCACGGCGATCACGAAGTCCGTGCGGCGCGCGGTGTCCAGCCCGGTGCGGTCCGCCCAGTCGTCGGCGTGGCGCCTCACCAGCATCAGCTCGTCGGCCGTGAAGCGGAAGGCGAGGGCCGCGGGCGGCGGCGGGGCCAGGGGGCGGTCGCAGTCGGCGCTCACCCGGGCCGGGTCGGTGTAGCGGTCGCTGGACCACTCCCGACCGCTCTCGATCAGGGTGGGGTGGGTGCGGTACGCGTCCGCCACCACCTCCTCGGCCAGCCCCGCCGTGTCGTACGGGCACAGGATCGTCGCCGGCCGGCCGGTGAAGGCGGCGTTGATCAGCGCCTCGTGGCGGGTCGCCTCCAGCACCTCGGCCGTGGAGCGCTCGGCCCAGATGGGCTCGCCGACGATGCTGACCGGGCCCGGGTGGCGGTCGGCGAAGTCCTGGAGCGCGGCCAGGATGCGGCCGGGATTGCGCCCCATCTCCGTCATGTCGCGGCAGTCGACGGCGTCGGCGAGCGCGCCCAGGCCCTCGCGGAGCATGTGCAGCCGGTCGCCGGGGACGGCGACGAGCACCGGACGCCCGGCTTCCAGGGCGGTGCGGACGAAGCCGCCCACCCCGTCGAGGTACTCCGTGGTGTCGCGGTAGAAGAGGGCCGGGTGCACAAAAGGATCGGCGACCGGCGGGTCGGCGACCGCGGGTGCGCTGGTCACTCCTGCACCCCTCCCCCCACGGTTCGTCCCGCGGCTCTCCCCGCAGTGTTCCCCGCGGTGTTTCCCTCAGTCCTCCCCGTCTTCCCCGCGGCGCCCGTCGCAATCCTTTCCGCCGCGATCCCCGCGCCGTGCGCCGTGCGCTCCCGCGTACCGGGGCCGCCGGCGGTGGTGTGGGGCCCGGCGGCGTCGAAGACGGCCGGACAGGACAGATCCATGTAGCGCGGCTCCCCGTGAAAGTGGTCCGACACCGCTTGCGCCGCCCGCGGCCCCGGAACGTGTCCTCGGCGGCGCGGTCGGGCTCCGGGCACAACCCACCTTGGCACTCGGGTGCGCGCGGTGCCAGATGCCGTCGGCCGCCGCTGCCTCCCCCACGGTACCGTCCGGCACCCGGCGACCGGCCCGCCGATGGCTTCGCTGTGAGCGATCGCGGAGGTCAGCGCAGCCGGGGCAGCATGTCGCGCGCCGCGTGGCTGAGCACCCGGAGATCGTCGGCGAAGCGCTCCCGGTGCGCGGCGGGCAGCGGGTCGAGGAAGCAGCGCTGAATGTTCTCCACATGGACCCGGGCCGCGCGTACGGCGGTGGCCTCGCCGTGGTCGGTCAGGCGCACCAGCCGGCCCCTGCGGTCGCCCGGGTCCGGGGCGCGGGTGACCAGGCCGGCCGCCTCCATGCGGTCGATCAGCCGGGTGACCCCGCCGGTGGTCAGCACCTGCTCCTGGGCGATGCGCCGCATCGGCAGGCCCGGCGCGCCGGCCCGGCCGAGGATGAGCAGCACCTCGAACATCAGATGGCTGATGCCGCACTCCTCCTCGATGGCGCGGCCCAGGATGTACTCCAGGCGGTTCGCGGCCCCCTGGAGCCGTCCGAACGCGAGCACCCGGGCGTCGTTCGCCGCCTGCTCCGCCGTGGCGATCCCGGTGTCCTCCGCCATCCGCCGCACCCCTTCCGACCCGCGCCGACCGGCCCCCGGCGGACCGGCTCCCGTCGGCGGGGCGGCCGGTCAGGACGCAGTCTCGCACGGGCCGTCCGGACCGGCGGGCGCCGGGTCGGCCCCCGCGCCCCACCGCGGCCCGGCCGGTCGCCAAGGTCAGCCGGGCATCGCGCTCGGGTCCATGAAGACGACCTCCCAGAGGTGGCCGTCGAGGTCCTGGAAGGACCGGGCGTACATGAAGTCCTCCTCGTCGGGGTCGCGCGTCTGCCGGCCGCCGGCCCGCAGCGCCCGGTCGGCCAGTTCGTCGACGCGCTCCCGGCTGTCGACGCCGAGGGCCACGATCGTCTCGGTGGTGCGGCCGGCGTCCGCGATCTCCTTGGGGGTGAAGGTCGCGAAGAACGGCTCGACGAGCAGCATCGCGTAGATGCCGTCGTCGATGACGAGGCAGGCGGCGTTCTGGTCGGTGAACCGGGAATCGAACGAATAACCGAGCTCGGTGAAGAACGCCTTGGACCGCTCCAGGTCCTTCACGGGGAGGTTGACGAAGATCTGTGTGCTCATGGGGCCTCATCTCCGGTGAGTGACGGGTCCGCCGCCGTACGGGCCGCGTCCGCGCCGCGGCGGCGGGTGTACGCGGTGGGGCGGCCGCACGGTGCCGGGTGTACGCGGTGGGGCCGTGCGGCGGCGGTCTCCGTTCACGCCCGGCGGGCCACGGTCACGGTCGCGGGGCGCAGCCGGTGGTCGCCGTCGCCGTAGCCGGGGCGCAGCACCCGCAGCACGGTGCCGGGTTCGGTGTTCGGGTCCTCGATCGCGCCGGCCATCTCGTGCCGGGCCGGGTCGAAGGGCACGCCCTCCTCGGCGTGGCGTGCGTAGCCGAGGGCGGCCAGGATGCCGACGGCCCGGTCGTGCACCTCCTCCACCTCCGCCAGCAGGGGGCCGGGGCCCAGCTCGGCGTGGGCCAGGAGGAGTTCGAGGCCGTCGACGACGGGCAGCAGGGCCGCGGCCGTGCGGTCGCGCTCGGCGGCGCGCTCCCGGTCCAGCTCCTCGGCGTGGCTCCTGCGCAGCCGGTCGAGGTCCTCCAGGGCCCGGCGCCAGCGGTCCTGGATCTCGGCGAGGGCCCCGGCGTGGGCGGTGTGCCCGTGGCCGGCCGCGCCCTCGGCCCCGTTCCGCGCGGGCGGCTCGGGCGCCGGCGGGTGCTCCTTGGGGCCGAGCGACGTCTCCGCGTCGGCCTGCTGTTCGGGGGGCGGCACGGGGGCGGAGCGGCCCTCGGGCGGCGGGTCGGGTTCCCGGTAGGGGTGGGTGGACATGGAGAGGTTCACCTCGTGTCGCTCGTGGCATCGACTGCCTGGCTCATCGGTGACTCCTTCGCCTTCCCGGCGAACGCCCGGCCACGCTCCGGCCGACCGCGCTCCGGCAGTCCGTTCGGCCGCCCCTCTCCAGCCTGTCGCCATCGGGCCGAGTGCGCGATTCGGACCAGGCGAAACGTTCCTACGCCCGAATGGGTGAGCACGCCGCGCGCGCCGGTCCGCGAGCGGGCGCGGCGGTACGCTCATGGCCAAATCTGTGAACGCCGCTCCACCACCGCGCGCGCCGATCGGTGCCGACGGCCACGGGGCGGCCACCGGGTGAGGAGTCCGGGATGCGCCACGGACAGGCATTGCGCGACGCGGTCGGCACCGGTGGGGTCACTCCGCTGATCGGCGTCTACGACATGTACTCGGCCTCCCTCGCCGCCCGGCACTACGACGGCCTCTTCGTCTCCGGATTCGGCTTCTCCGCCTCGTACTACGGCCTGCCCGACGTCGGCTTCGTCGCCTGGCCCGACATGGTCGCCTTCGTGGAGCGGCTGCGCTCGGCCCTGCCCGGCCACCATCTGCTGGTGGACATCGACGACGGCTACGCGGACCCGGAGGTGGCCCGCCATGTGGCCCGGCGGCTGGAGCGGGTCGGGGCGTCCGGGGTGGTCCTGGAGGATCAGAAGCGCCCCCGCCGGTGCGGGCACGCCGAGGGGAAGCAGATCCTGCCGCTGGAGGAGTACCTGGAGAAGCTGGAGCTGGTGCTCGACGGCCGGGACGACCTGTTCGTGGTGGCGCGCACGGATGCCACGGACGAGGCGGAGATGCTGCGCCGCGCGGCGGCCCTGGCGGCCTCGGGCGCGGACGCGGTCCTGGTCGACGGCGTGCGCAGCGTGGAGGCGCTGCGGGCGATCCGCGCCGCGGCCGGGGCGAAGCCGCTGGTGTTCAACCAGATCGCGGGCGGGAAGTCACCGCGGCTGTCGCTGGCCGAACTGGCGGAGCTGGGCGTGGACGTCGCCCTCTACAGCACGCCGTGCCTGTTCGCGGCGCACGGCGCGATCGACGCGGCGCTGGTGGAGCTCAAACGGTCGGACGGGCGCCTTCCGGAGGCCCGGCCGGCCCCGGGCGGGGCGCCCGCCGCGGTGATCGGCGTGCGCGGGTCCACGGAGCTGCTGGAGAAGAACCTCGGCGGGCTGGAGCCGGAGCGCTCGGGCGTGGCCGGCTGAGGCCGTGCGGTGGTGCCCGGCCGCTCGGGGCGCCCGTCACCGGGACGCGGTGACGGGCTCAACGGGACGCGGTGGCAGGCTCCGGGGACGCGGCGACGGGCTCCGGGGAGACGGTGACAGGCTCCTGCTGTACGCGGGCGGGCTCCCGGGGCGCGGTGCCCGCCGCCGGGGGACGGCGGGTGGCGGCGACGGCCACTCCGGCCAGCACGATCAGCCCGCCGATGCCCGCCAGCGGGGTCGGCAGGGCGCCCAGCAGCACCGCGTCCAGGGCGAGGGCCGCCACCGGCACCGCGTACAGGACCAGGGAGCCGGTGGACGCGGGCACCGCGCGCAGCACCCCCGACCAGGTCGCGAACGCCAGCGCCGTGCAGCCGACGCCGAGCCAGACGACCGCGGCCGACTGTCCCGCGCCGGCCGCCACGGCCTGGTGGACGGCGCCCGGGGCGAAGAACAGCAGGGGCAGCAGCGCGAAGAGGCTGCCGTAGAACACGCACTCCACTCCGGAGTAGCGGTTCAGCAGCGGCTTCTGGAGGATGAACGAGGTGGCCTGGGCCGCCGCGGCCAGCACGATCAGGGCCATGCCGGCGTGCGAACCGCCCCCGTCGCCCGCGGTCATGGCGACGACGAGCGCCCCGCCGAGGGCGATGACGAGACCGGCGACCCCGCGGGGACCGGGCCGCTCCCGGAGGACCAGCATGCCCAGCGCGGTGGCGAACACGGGCGAGGTCGCCACCAGCATCGCCGCGGTGCCGCCCTCGACATGGCGCTCGCCCGCGTAGAGCAGGAGCTGGTAGGCGGTCATGCCGGTGAGCCCGAAGGCGGCCAGGCGCGGCAGGTCGGCGGCGCGGGGCGGCCGTACGCGCCCGATCAGGGCGAGCGGGATCAGCGGCAGCAGCCCGACGGCCAGCCGCCAGACGGCGATGGCCGTCGGCGAGTAGCCCTCCAGGGCGATGCGGATCGCGGGGAACGCCGAGCCCCACAGGACCGCCGTCGCGGCCATGGACTTCCACGGCGTCGCCGTACGACACTCGCCCACCGGGAGACACCACCCTTCGACAGGAACGGCGAAGCGGGAGCGGCCGTGGCCGCTCCTCGCCTCAGGGGATCTCCAGGCACGCTACGCACTCTTGTTCCATAAGTCGAATAACGTATTCCATCAATGGATCAAAGGAATCCTTGGGGCGGCCTTCCTCGCGTCGGTCGGCCGCCGGGCCCGGAGGGACACGCATGCCCGAGACCAGGAACGTGCTCGCCGTCATCGCCCCGCGGGTGGGCGGTCGCTCCGCCGCCGCGCCCCTCGCGGCCCTGTTCGAGGGCCGCGCGGAGATCACCGTCGTGGAAGCGGCGGAGGAGGACCCGGCGGCCCTCGCGCGAGCACACGTACTGATCACCGCCCTGGGCGCGGTGACGGAGGAACACCTGGCCGCCGCGCCCCGTCTGGAGCTGATCCAGTGCGCCGGGCACGGCCATGACACCGTGGACGTGGCGGCCGCCCACCGCCGGGGCGTGACCGTGTGCACGATCGGCTCCAGCGGCGCCGAGGCGGGAACGGTCGCCGAGCAGACCTTCGCCCTGATGCTGGCGCTGGCCAAGCGGCTCGTACCGGCCCATCTGGCGCTGACCCGCGGCGACTGGGCCCTGCCGCGCCTGCAGCAGTCGCTCACCGAACTGTCCGGCAAGACCCTGGGCATCGTCGGCCTCGGCGCCATCGGGCGCGAGGTCGCCCGCCGGGCGGCCGCCTTCGACATGACCGTCCGCTACGCCGGTCCCCGGCCCGCTCCGGCGGAGGTCGAGCGGCGGCTCGGGGTCAGCCGGGCCGACCTGGACGACCTGTTGCGCGAGAGCGACTACGTCTCCCTGCACGCCCCGCTCGACGGGACGACGCGCCATCTGCTCGACGCGCGGCGGCTGGCGCTGCTCAAACCCACCGCGTTCGTGATCAATACGGCGCGGGGGGCGCTGATCGACCAGGAGGCACTGGCCGAGGCGCTGGAGACCGGGCGGATCGCCGGGGCGGGCATCGATGTGTTCGACCCCGAGCCGCCGGGCGCGGATCTGCGGCTGCTGCGGGCCCCAGGGGTGGTCCTCTCGCCGCACGTGGGCGGGGTGACCCGGGAGACGCTGGTACGCATCGCGCTGGCGGCGGTCGGGAACGTGCTCGACCATCTGGCCGGGAAGCCGCCGCGCGACGTGGTCGAAGCGCGGCCGGGGGCCTGACGCTCCTGTCGCGTGCGCGGCGGGTACCGGGCGCCGGGCGCCGGACGCCTTGGCGCCGGGGAGGCGACCGGGGGCGTACGACGTGGGGCGGGCGCCGGGGGCGCACAACGAGATGTCGCCGTGGCGTACGGCGGTCAATGTTTCGCTCCGGCGGCAACAGAACAGGCCGGCGAGCCGTTCCCCTCCGCAGGACGTCGGCGGCGGTCCGGGCGTCGTCGGAGAACTGCGGGTTTCGCCGCCGCACCCGTTGTGGTGGGCGTGGTGGTGTGCATCATCAGGATGGCGTACCCGGTGTCCGGCCACGCCCTGGCGGTCGCCCGGGAACGCGCGGGGGCGCACGAACGAGGCCCGGGTGCGAGCCGGCGGGGAGGCTCCATCGCGGTGGATTCGGTGTGCGGTGTGCGGGGGCGGGAGCGCGGGCGACAGCGCGGTGTGCGTCCGCTTGCCGGGGAGCGCCAGGGGGCGAGGGGGAAGCGGCATGACCAGTGGCATGACCGGCGGCGGGGCCGGCACCGGGGAAGCCGGCGCGAGGCCGGGCGGGGTCGTGAGGCCCGACAAGGGCACGGCGCCGGGCAGGGGCGCGAAACCGGATACGGGGCTGGGGTACGGCAGCGGCCCCGGCTCTCCCCCTCGGGGGACCCCGTGAGCTCCGCCATACGGTCCCTCCGCGCCGTCCTCGCCCTGGCCCTGCTCGCCGGCTTCTACGCCCTGGCCGCGGCCTTCGTCCTGCTCGACCTGCTGCTCGTCCTCGGGCCCGTCCTCTGGGCGCCCGACGGCGAACAGCGCTTCGTCAACGGCTCGCGCTCGTTCGTCCTCGCCCTCGGCAGCGTGCCCGTACTGCTCGCCCTGGGGCGGGCCGTGGCCGCGGTGAGCCGCCCCGCGCCCGTCCCCGAGGGGGCCGTACGGGTGCCGCCGAGCGAGGTGCCGCGGCTGTGGGAGACGGTCCGCGAGGTGGCCCACGAGATGGGCCTGCGGCCCCCGGACGCGCTCCACCTCACCGCCGAGGCGGACGCGGCGGTCCGCGAGCACGGCCCGATGCTGGGGCTGAGACCGGGCCGGCGGCATGTGTACGTGGGGTTGCCCCTGCTGATGTGCCTGACGCGGGATCAGCTGCGGGCCGTGCTCGCCCACGAGTTCGGCCACCTCGGCCGGGGGCGCACCCGGTTCGGCGCGGTGGTCCACCGCTGTGCCGTCGCGCTGGGGACCGGCGCGGGCCGGCCGCGCCACTCGTCCTCGGCGCGCGACGGCCTCCCCTTTCCGATGGGCGGTCCGGTGGGCGGTCCGATGGGCGGCGTGTTGCGGGTGCTCGCGCGGGCCTTCGACCGGTTGACGTTCCCGCTGCGGCGGCGCCAGGAGTTGGAGGCCGACGAGGCGGCCGCGGCGCTGGCCGGCCGCGCGGTGGCGGCGGCCGCCCTCCGGTCGCGTGCCGACATCGCGGTGGCGTGGCGGCGCTTCTCGGAGGTCTGGCTGCGCCCCTCGGCCGCGGAGGGCATCCGGCCCGACGACCCGTTCCGCGCGTTCCGTTGGCTGATGGACCGGCTCCCCGGCCGGCCCGTGGCCCGTGGGCCGGCCGCCACGGGCCCTG
>NZ_JBPQTV010000054.1:0-26376 GCF_051386515.1 Streptomyces sp. URMC 123
GTTCGCCATCGGCGCCGGCGCCGATGGCGAACCGCTCTTCGGACCGGAACTGCGGCGCCTGCGCCGCGAGCGCGGCGTCTCCCTCGCCGGGCTCGCCCGGCTCGTGCACTACAGCAAGGGCTATCTGAGCAAGATCGAGAACGGCGAGAAGCCACCCACCGCCGATGTCGCCCGCCGCTGCGACGACGCGCTGGCCGCCGACGGCGCCCTGCGGCGGCTGCTCTCCTCCCCCGCTGCCGGGGACCGCTGCCCCTACCCCGGGCTCGCCGCCTTCGGCAGCCGGGACGCCCCCTGGTTCTTCGGCCGCGAGCAGGTGACCGCCGAGCTGCTGGGACGGCTGGCCGAGCGGCTCGACGGCGGTGGCCCGCTGGTGGTGACCGCGGCCTCCGGGGCGGGCAAGTCCTCGCTGTTGCGCGCCGGCCTCGTGCCGGCGCTGCGCTCCGGCGCGCTGCCCGCGGCCCGCGGCTGGCCGGTCACCGTCTTCACCCCCGGCGCGCGTCCGCTCACCGAACTCGCGGCCCGGCTCGCCGCGCTCACCGGCCGGTCGGCGGGCCCCACCGCCGAGGAGCTGGCGCGGGACCCGGACCGCTGCGCCGACGCCCTGCGCGCGGCCGGGGCCCCGCGGGAGGCCGGCGGGGTCGGGCCCGGCGGCCCCGGGGCCGTGCTCGTCGTCGACCAGTTCGAGGAGACGTTCACGGTCTGCGAGAGCGCGGCCGAGCGCTCGGCGTTCGTACGGGCCCTGTGCGCGGCGGCCGAACTGCCGGGGCGCGCGGTGGTGCTGGGCGTGCGGGCCGACTTCTACGGCCACTGCCTGGCCCACCCCCGGCTGGTCCCCGCGCTCTCCGACGGGGTGTTCGCCCTGCGGCCGCTGAGCGTTCCGGAGCTGCGCGAGGCCATCGTGCGGCCCGCCGAGGCCGCCGGGCTGACCGTCGAGGAGGGCCTGGTCGAGCTGCTGTTGGCGGACCTCGGCGCGCGGGCCGGGGACGGCCGCGGCTCGGTCGCCCACGGCGCGGTCGCCGGCGAGGCGGCCGAAACCAGGGCCGGGGCCGGGGCCGACGGCTGTCCGCAGGGCGCGCTGCCGCTGCTCGCGCACGCCCTGCTGGCCACCTGGCAGCAGCGGTCGGGCCGCACGCTCACCGTCGCGGGGTATCGGCTCACCGGCGGGCTGCACGGCGCGGTGGCCGCGACCGCCGAACGCGTGTACGCGCGCCTGGACCCGGCGGAGCGGCGCACCGCGCGGCGGGTGCTGCTGCGGCTGGTGCAGATCGGCGAGGACTCCGGCGAGACCCGGCGCCGGGTGGAGCGCGAGCGGTTGCTGGAGAACCTGCCGGACCCCAAGGCGGCCGCCGGGGTGGTGGACGTCTTCGTCGGGGCGCGGCTGCTCACCCTCGACGCGGACACGGTGGAGATCACCCATGAGGCGCTGCTGCGGGCCTGGCCGCGGCTGCGGGAGTGGATTCGCTCCGACCGCGCGGGGCTCCTGGTCCACCAGCGGCTCTCCGCGGCCGCCGTGGCCTGGCAGCGGGAGTCGGAGGACCCGGGCGCCCTCTACCGGGGCGCGCGGCTGGGCGCCGCGCGGGACTGGGCGGACGACGCCGACCGGCGGGCCGAGCTCAGCCCGCTGGAGGAGCGGTTCCTGCGGGCGTCCGAGGAGCGGGAGGCGGCCGAGGCGGCGGCGGACGGCGTGCCGCCCCCGGCTGGTGACCACGCTGGCGGTGCTGCTGGGGCTGGCCCTCACCGCCGGGCTGCTGGCGGCGCACCAGTGGCGGACGGCCGTGGACCAGCGGCGGGCCGCGCTCGCCCGGGAGCTGGCGGCCCAGTCGGGCCAGGTGGCGGCCGGCCAGCCGGAGGCGTCGATGCTGCTGGCCGCCGAGGCGTACCGGCTGCTGCCGGCAACGGAGACCCGCAGCGCGCTGCTGAGCACCCAGGCGCAGTCGTTCGCCGGCCGGCTGGCCGGGCACACCGGCCCGGTGAACTCGGTGGCCTTCAGCGGTGACGGGCGGCTGCTGGCGAGCGCCGGGTCGGACGGGACGGTGCGGCTGTGGGACGCGGCGGGCCGCCGCCCGGTGGCCGAGCTGGCGGGGCCCGGCGGCCGCATCCGGGGGCTGGCGTTCAGCCCCGGCGACGGACTGCTGGCCGCCGGGGACACCACGGGGACCGTACGGGTGTGGCGGGTGGCGGGCCGTCAGCAGCTCGCCGATCTGCGCGGCCCGGGGGCCCGGGTGCGCGGGGTGGCCTTCAGCCCGGACGGCCGGCTGCTGGCCGCCGGGGACGGCACCGGCACCGTACGGCTGTGGCGGGCCGACGACCGCCGGCACGTCGCGGATCTGCCCGGGGAGGGTCACGACGAGGGCGGGGACGTGGCGTTCAGCCCGGACGGGCGGACGCTGGCCGTCGGGGAGTCGGAGGGCGTCGTACGGCTGTGGGCGACGGACGGCCACGCGCCGCTGGCCCGGCTGGCCGGGCACGGCGAGGGCACCACGGCGCTCGCCTTCAGCCCGGACGGGCGGACGCTGGCGGTCGGCGGCACGGACCGGGAGGTGTCCCTGTGGCGGGTCGCGGGGGGCACGGTGCCGGCCGGTTCTCCGGACGGCACGCCGCGCCGGCCGGAGCGGACGCTCGCGGGGCACAGCGACGACATCAACGCGGTGGCCTTCGCGCCGGACGGGCGCACGCTCGCCACGGCCGGCGGGGACGGCGTCGCCAAGCTGTGGGAACTGTCCACGGGCGCGCGGGTGGCCACGTTCACCGGGCACAGCGACTACGTGCTGGCCATCGCGTTCGCGCCGGACGGCCGGACGGTGGCGACCGGGAGCTTCGACCGTTCGGTGGCCCTGTGGTCGCCGGGCGCCAGCGCGCTGACGGCGCATCCGGTGGGCGGGCTGTGGGCGCTGGCCACGAGCCGGGACGGCCGGCTGCTGGCCGCGGGTGGCGCGCGGGGCACCGCGCAGGTGTGGGACCTGCGCGCGCGGCGACCCCTGGGCGGCCCGCTGCCGGCGCACGCCAGCACGCTGCGGGGGCTGGCGTTCACCCCCGACGGGCGGACGCTGGCCACGGCGGGCGACGACCGCACCGTACGGCTGTGGGACGTCGCCCGGCGCCGGGGGACGGCCGTGCTGCGCGGGCACGAGGGGTCGGTGTTCGCCGTGGCGTTCAGCCCGGACGGGCGGCTGCTGGCGAGCGCGGGGGACGACCGTACGGTGCGGCTGTGGCCGGTCGACGGCGCGGGCGGCCGGGCGGCCGGCGCGCCGGTGGTCCTGCCCGGGCACGGGGACTTCGTCAACGGCGTGGCGTTCAGCCCCGACGGGCGGCTGCTGGCCAGTGTGAGCGACGACCGCACGGTCAGGCTCTGGGACCCGGCCCGGCGGCGGCAGACGGCGGTGCTCCACGGGCACACGGGCGCCGTCTGGGGGGTGGCGTTCAGCCCGGACGGGCGGCTGCTCGCCACGGTCAGCAACGACCGTACGGCGCGGCTGTGGGACACCGCCACGCTGCGGCCGGTCGGCACGCCGCTGGCCGGGCACAGCGGGTCGGTGCGCCGGGTCGCCTTCAGCGCGGACGGCCGGGCACTGGCCACGGTGGGCTTCGACCGCATGGTGCGGGTGTGGCAGGTGGCCGGCGGGCGGCCGCTGGCGGAACTCGGCGGCCACACGGACGTGGTGTGGGGGGTGGCCTTCGACCCGCGCGGGAACCGGCTCAGCAGCGCGGGCGCGGACGGCACCGTACGGCTGTGGGACCTGGACGCGGACCGGGTGGCGGAGCGGATCTGCCCGGTGGTGGGGCGGGTGGACGCCGCGCGCTGGCGGCGGCTGATGCCGTCGGTGGACTACCGCCCGACCTGCGGCTGAGCGGCGCCGCCAACCGGTCCGCGGCCGGGGCGCGTTGGGTGCGTTCCACGGCCGGGGCGCGCCGCGGGGCCTGGGCGCGCCGCCCCCGCCGGGCCCGGAATGCCGCCGTCCCCCCGCGGTCCGGTGCGACCGCGCGGGGACGGCACTCCCCCGCTCCATGGCTCGTGAGGGCCGGCTCGGGAACCGGCCTGTCGGGGCCGTCAGAGCCCGTGGCACCGGGCTCTTCGGGCACCGGGGCGGGGCGTCACTTGGGCAGGGCCCAGAGGTCCCACATCATGCCCGACCCGTCGCAGTGGTAGGCGCTGTAGGCGCCGGTGGCGACCAGGTCGGTGCCGCCGGAGGTGCATCCGGAGAGCGTCCAGTACTTCTTGCCGGTCCACACGTATCCGGGCGGGCCGTCCATCGGGGCGGCGACGGATGCGATGCGCTGGGGCGCCGGGGCCGCGGTCGCGGGCGCCGCGACGGCGGTGGCCGTGCCGAGGAGCACCGCGGTGGCGGCGAGGGAGGTGAGGACGCGCTTGCGGATGGTCATGTCCGTGCCTTCCGGTCGATCGTTCCCGGGCGCTCGGGGCCGCCTGACGGCTCTCCCCCGAGGGGCTCACCCGATGGCCCGGGAGTCCGGCGTCGTGCCGGTCACCATGAGCATCTCCTCGGCCGGGGCGCGGGTCACCGGGTTTCCCGTCCCCCGCCGCGGAAGGCAACCGGGAAACCGTCTCCCACCTGGGGGTTTCGCGTCGGCCCGGGGGCCGTTGCCCGCGGTTCGTCCCCGGGGACCGTTGCCCGCGGTTTGCCGGCGGGGCCAGGAACGGACGAAGGCCCAGGGACGGACGAAGGCCGGAGCGGCGGCGGGTCGGCCGCGCCCCGGCCCTCGGATCACACGGTGTTGAGCACGGTGCGCGTGTGCGCCGCGAGCTCGCTCACCATCTCGACGAGGCCGGTCCGCAGCTCGGCCTCCTTGGGCAGGCCGTCGGGCCCGAAGGCCGTGTCGGCGTGCGCCACGCACAGCTCGCGGTCGATCGGCGAGGCCCCGCTGGCGCGCAGCACCTTGCGGAGGTCGCCCTGGGCCCAGGCGGCGCCGTACTGGCTGGGGCTGGCGCCGAGCACGGCGACCGGCTTCCCGGTGAGGACCGACTCGCCGTAGGGGCGCGAGGCCCAGTCGAGCGCGTTCTTCAGCTGGCCCGGGATGGAGCCGTTGTACTCCGGGGTGGAGATCAGCAGCGCGTCGGCCTCGGTGATGGCCGCGCGCAGCCGGTGCACGGCCTCGGTCGGCTCGGCCTCGTCGTCCTCGCTGAACGGAGGGATGGTGGCGAGGTCCGTCCACAGTTCGAGGCGGACCTCGGGGCCGGCCAGGGCCGCGGCGGCGCGCAGCGCCTGGGTGTTGAAGGACTCGGCCCGCAGGCTGCCGGATAAACCGAGGATGCGAAGGGCGCCGTCACCGGGGCGGACGTCGGTTTCGGCGGGGAGCGCGGTGGAGCTCATCGGTGAATTCTCCTGTCGTGGACGCAGCGTGCAGCTGTTGAGATGAAGTGACCGGTTCGTACCCGGGGACAGCCTTGATCCTACGGCCCCGTTCGCCAAGACCGAAGGTTTATAAGGGCAGTTGAGCGGGGTGCGAGCGGTCCTCGAGCGCGGCCCCGAGCGGCGCTCGGGCGGCGCACCGGCGTCCCTGCCGGTGGGCGGGCAAATCCGGCGGATCGCCCGCCTGAAGTCCTGATCGATCGAGGTGACAGAGTGCCGGCCGGCCCGTTGGTGGGCGTGCCCGCCCGATCGAGGATGCCAGGGCCACAGAGCCTGTCATGTCTCGAAGGAGCACCGCGGCCATGAGCGACACCACCGTCAACGATCAGCGACCGCCACAGCCGGCCTCCCGGGTGGGGCGGCGGGCCTTCCTCGCCGGCGCGGCCGCGACCGCCGTGCTGGCCGCCGCGCCGGCCGCGACCGCCCGCACCCGTGCCCCGGTCCCCGCCCCGTCCCGTACGCCCTCCCGCGCGCCGGGCACCGCGCCCACCGGCGGCACCGTGGTGCGCACCACCGCGGGGTCGGTGCGCGGGGAGCGGGCCGGCGCCCTCACCGTGTTCCGCGGGGTGCCCTACGCGCGGCCGCCGATCGGCCCGCTGCGCTTCGCGTCGCCCCGGCCGCCGGTGCCGTGGAGCGGGGTGCGGGACGCCACGGCGTTCTCGCCGATATCCGTCCAGCACACGGGCACCGGCGGCAGCGAGGACTCGCTGTACGCGAACGTGTGGACGCCGGACACCGCCGGCCGGCGGCCCGTGCTGGTGTACATCCACGGCGGTGGGTGGCAGCTGGGCGCGGGGAGCCTGCCGACGTACGACGGGGCCAGGCTCGCCGGCCGCGGCGATCTCGTCGTGATCACCTTCAACTACCGGCTGGGCGCGTTCGGCTGGGGCCTGCACGAGGACTTCCTGGACGCGGAGACCGGCTCCGCGGCCAACTGGGGGCTCCAGGACCAGGTGGCGCTGGTGCGCTGGGTGCACGCCAACGCGGAGGCGTTCGGCGGGGACAGCGGCAACATCACGGTGTGCGGCACCTCCGCCGGCGGTTCCAGCACCTGGCAGCTGGCCCTGCTGCCGGAGCTGCGCGGGGCGATCCGCCGGATCGTGCCGATCAGCGCGGCGCACGCCTGGACGCCCGCGATCGGGCTCACCCCCGACGACGCGCGCACCGCCTACGAGCTGGTGGCGAAGGATCTGGGCCGCACGGTGCGGGGACTGCGGGAGGTGCCGGCGCTCGCGCTGCGCGACTCCTGGCAGAAGGTGTTCGCCGGGAGCCCCACGACCCGGCCGGTGGCCAGCGGGCGGG
Organism: Streptomyces sp. URMC 123; assembly: GCF_051386515.1. Taxonomy (NCBI): domain Bacteria; kingdom Bacillati; phylum Actinomycetota; class Actinomycetes; order Kitasatosporales; family Streptomycetaceae; genus Streptomyces; species Streptomyces sp. URMC 123. The sequence goes on from NZ_JBPQTV010000054.1 coordinate 6,669, forward strand.
AGTACCGGGGGCCGGTGCTGGACGGGCGCTGGATGCGCGGCTTCGACTGGGAGCTGCCCACGCCGACCGTGCCGATGATGGTGGTCAACACGCGGACCGAGGGGTCGTTCTGGACCGGTCCGACCCCGCCGGGCCCGCCGCCCACGCCGGTGCCCACCGACGAGGCGTCGCTGCGCGCGGCCGTCCGGGGCGTGCTGCTCAAGGGGGCCGTGGAGGTGTCGGACGCGCGGGTGGAGGCGTGCGTGAACGCCTACCGGGCCGCCGCGGCGGCCGAGGGGCTGCCCCAGGACCCGCGTTCGATCTGGACCGAGGTGTGGGGCGACGGCCTGTTCCGCTACCAGATCGTGCGGCTGAGCGAGCGGCACGCCCGCCGCGGCACCTCGGCCCAGTACGTGATGGACTTCTCGCATCCGGTGCGCGCGCCCTGGTTCGGCACCCCGCACGAGGCGACGTCGAAGTTCCTCTTCGGCACGCACGCGCTGCCGGAGAACGTCGAGCAGTTCGGGGACGGGCCGCTGGAGCGGCAGGTGTCGGACGAGTTCATCGACCTGGTGTCCTCCTTCGCCCGCGACGGGGTGCCGGGCAGCGCGGCGGTGCCCGAGTGGCCGGTGTTCTCGCCGGACCGGCCGACCACGCTGACCCTGGGCGGGGAGCGGGTGGCGCGGCTCGTCACGACGCCGAAGAGCCGTCAGCTGCGCCACTGGGACGACGGCGACTGGGTGCCCCGCCCCTGAGAGCCTCCGGGTCCCCCACCCGGAGCGCGCCGCCGCGGCGCCGGGCCCCCGAGGGGGTTCGGCCCCGCGGCGGTGTCGGGGTCACTGGGGGCGGAACACCTCCGGGCGCGGGCGCGCGACGCCCTCGAAGGAGGTGGGGGCCGACGCCCCGAAGTCCGTGTTGCCGTGCATCCACGCCACCACGTCGTGCAGTTCGGACGGGGCGTACGAGGCCAGCAGGGCGTTGCGCCGCTCGGCCGCCTCCCCCACCGGGTGCCACAGCTCGATGCTCCGGCGGGCCAGGAGCTGAATGCGGGCGGTACGGTCGCGGCGCGCGGCGTTGTACTTCTCCAGGCGCTGCGGGATCTCGTCGGGGCCGCAGTCGAGCAGGTCGCCGAGGACCACGGCGTCCTCCAGACCCTGGCAGGCGCCCTGGGCGACGTAGTGGAGCATGGGGTGGGCGGCGTCGCCGAGGAGGGTGACCCGGCCGTCGGTCCAGTACTCCACCGGGTCGCGGTCGACGAGCACCCAGGAGCGCCAGTCGTCGCCCAGGCGCATCAGCCGCCGGGCGTCCTCGCCGAGGGCGGAGAAGACGTCCATCACCCGCTCGCCCGTCACGGGGACGCCGGCGAGCGCCTCGCGGGCGCCGTTGTCGTGGCTGGCCGCGAGGTTGAGGTAGGTGCCCCCGGCGATGGGGTAGTGCACCAGGTGGCACTTGGGGCCGGCCCACCAGGCCACGCTGTTCCAGCGCAGCTCCTCGGGCACCCGCTCCATGGGGACGATCGCGCGGTAGACGGTGATGCCGGAGATGCGGGGGTCGCCGTCGCCCACGAGCCGGCGGCGGACGGCCGAGCGGATGCCGTCGGCGCCGATCACCGCGTCGCCGGTGAAGCGCCCGCCGTCGGCGAGGAGCACGGTCGCCTGCCGGCCGTCCTGTTCGTAGCCGGTGGCCACCTTTCCGCTGTGCAGCTCGATGGCGTCGGAGGCGAGGCAGGCGTCGAGCAGCAGGGTGTGCAGGTCGGCCCGGTGCACGACGACATAGGGGTTGCCGAAGCGCTGGACATAGCTCTCGCCGAGCGGCATGCCGGCCACGTACCGGCCCGTGACCCCGTCCATGAAGCGGAGTTCGTCCATGTGGACGGCGCGGTCGCGGATGCCGTCGCCGAGCCCGAGGCGCTCCAGGGCGTGGATTCCGTTCGGGGCGAGCTGGATGCCGGCGCCTATCTCGGCGAAGCGGTCGGCCTGTTCGAGGACGACGGCGTGGTGTCCGCGGCGCGCCACGCTCAGGGCCGCGGCCAGTCCGCCGATGCCACCACCAACAATAACGATCTTCGACATAGGGTCCCGTGCCTTCATGGGTCGCTGGAAGTCGCTGCGGGAGTCGCCGGAGCGCCGTGGGGTCGGGCCGTGCGGCCCGGCGCTCGGTCTTTCGTCACGGGCGGAAAAGCGGTCCTCCATCCGGGCTCGATCCGACCGGAAGCTCTTTCGTGGCCGAGCGCCCCCTGCTCACGGAGTCCTCGTGGACTCCTTGTGGACTCCCTACGGAATTCCCGTCGATCCGCCGGGAGTTATTTTTTTCGGCGGTCCGGAGAATTGTCGGGGAAACGCTCGGGTCTTCCGATGGTCGAAGCAGCCCGCCGGGCCGTTCTCTCGCATTTCTTTCCCGCTGCTCGGCCAAGGTATGTCTGAAGTCTCGCAACGACGTATGACCGGGTCAAAGGCGGTGCGGTGGGTATGTCACCTCGCCGCGGGCGGGCGGGAATTCGATGCGGGATGTGCGGAAAAAACCCTTGGACTTGACGGAGAATCACACGGCGAAAGCCGTTGTCCGGCCCGGCGGCACGAGAATCTCCTTTCCGCCCGCGCGCCGCGGGCGCCGACGCCACGCGCACCACGGCCGTCGACCGCGCACGACAGCCGTCGATGCGCGGAACCGAGGCGGCCTCGAGCCGATCACGAGCGGCGGGCGCCAGGGTGGAACCGACTATTCGAGGAGACAGCCATGCCCGAATCGCCCGGAAGCACCAGTCCGGCCGCCGTCGCCCCGCCCCCCGGGTCCGACGAGCGGCCCGCCGCCGCGCCGAAGCGCGTGCCGGGGCTGTGGCTGGCGCTGCTGGGCGCCCCGGTCTCGCTCGGGACCACCACGCCGGCGCTGATCCTCCCCCACGCCGCCGGCAGCCTCGGCGTGTCGATGGAGACGGCCATCTGGATCGTCACCACCTACGCCTGGGGCATCGCGGTCGGCACCCCGCTGATGGCCGGGGTGCTGCGCCGCTACGGCTTCCGCACCACGCTGCTCGCCTCCAGCGCGCTGGCCCTGGCGGGCACGGTCCTGGTCATCGCCTCGCCCTGGCTGGGGCTGCTGCTGCCCGGGCGGGCGGCCCAGGCGATCGGTGCCGCGGGGTTGACCACCACCGCGATGAACCTCGCCGGCTCCTCGCGCCGCATGGGGCTGATCACCGCCGGGATCGGGCTGTGCGCGGCGCTGGGGCCGCTGGCCGGGTCGCTCCTCGGGGACGGCTCCTTCACCTGGCGGCCGGCCATCGCCCTGTCGCTGATCAGCATTCTCGCCGTGCCGGTCGCGTTGCGCCGGGCCCCGGCCGCCGTGCCGGGGCGCGCCGACCGGCACTTCGACGCGGTCGGGGCGGTCAAGCTGACCGCCCTGGCGACGGCCCTGGTGTTCATCCCGCACTACCCCCTGCCCGCCGTCCTGGCGGCGCTGGCGGCCGGCGCCCTGCTCGTCGCCCATCTGCGGACCCGGCCCGACGGGTTCGTCCCCGTCGCCGTGCTGCGCGCCCCCGCGTTCCTGCCGGCCTGCGCGCTCGCCTTCGCGCTGGCCACCTCGTACTTCGCGCTGCTCTACGGGGTGCCGCGGCTGCTGGACCACCGCGTCCACTGGACGACCGGGCAGATCGGCCCCGCGCAGCTGGTGGCGCTGGCCATCGGCGCGGCGCTCGCGCTGACCTTCGCCTCGCTCGCGGGCCGGATGAGCCGCCTCGCGCTCTCCCTGGTCCTCGTCGTCCTCGGCGCGCTCGCGCTGGGTACGACGGTGGTGGCCCACTCCCCCTGGCCGCTGCTGGCGGCACTGGCGATCGCGCTGCTCACCGCCTCGGGCGGGCAGGCCACGCTGGCGGTGGTGGCCAACCGGGAGGTCCCGGAGTCGCAGCGCCCGTCCGGCATCGGGCTGTTCAACCTCTGCTATCAGCTCGGCGGGGCGTTCGGCCCGGCGATCGTGGCGCTGCTCGCGATCTGAGGTCGGGGCGGCGAGCGGGCGGCTTTCTTGCATACGCCTGTTATTTCTGTTTCACTTATCAGGCGAGCGCAAACATAAGCCTCTGGAGCGCGAAGCACGGCGCCGCCCCGGCCGGCGCGCAAGCGATTGCGTACGCGGCCTATGCGCGAAAGCCGTAACCCGGCGGTCGGCTAAACTGGCGGCGACCCGAGGAGACACTCCCATGACCCGATCCGCTCCGGGCCTGGCCCAAGGCTGGTGCGCCCTGTCCGCCCTGCACGGCCGCATCGAGGCGCACCTGGAGCGCGCCCTCCAGGCGGGGCACGAGCTGAGCGTGCGGGAGTTCTCGGTCCTGAACGTGCTCAGCGCCCAGCACAGCGGCGAGGGCGGCCACTTCCGGATGAACCAGCTCGCCGACGCGGTGGTGCTCAGCCAGAGCGCCACGACCCGCCTGGTCAACCGCCTGGAGGACCGCGGGCTGCTCACGCGCTATCTCTGCCCGACGGACCGGCGCGGCATCTACACCGATGTCACGGACGCGGGCCGGCGACTGCTGGAGGAGGCGCGGCCCACGCATGACGCCGCGCTCCACGAGGCACTCGACACGGCCGAGCGCAGGCCCGAGCTGACGCCTCTGGTGACCGCCCTGCGGGCCCTCGGCCCCAGCGCCTGACTCCCTAGCGGTCCTGGGAGAGGGCGTAGAGCTCCTGGAAGAGGCCGCCCGCCTTGGTGAGCTCGTCGAACGTGCCCTCCTCGACGATGCGGCCGTGGCGGAGGACGACGATCCGGTCGGCCATGCGGGTGTTGTCCAGCTGATGGGTGACCACGACCGTGATGCGGTCGGGGGCGATCCGCCGCAGCGCCTGGAAGATCTTGTGTTCGGCGCGGGCGTCGAGGTCGGAGGTGGGCTCGTCCAGCACGAGCACCGGGGGCTCGCGGTAGAGGGCGCGGGCGCAGGCGAAGCGCTGCCACTGGCCGCCGGACAGCTCGTGGCCGCCCCAGATGGTGCGGGCGAGCAGCGTGTCGAGGCCGTCGGGCAGGGCGTCGATGACCTCGGGCAGCCCGGCGGCGTCGGCCGCCCGCCACACGTCCGTGTCCCCGTGGGAGCGGGGCTGGCCCAGGGTGATGTTCTCCCGTGCCGCCATGGGCCAGTTGGCGAAGAACTGGGGCACCAGCCCGACGTGGGACCAGACGCGCTCGGGGTCGGCCTCGGCCAGGTCGACGCCGTTCCACCGCACGCTGCCGGACGTGGGCAGGAAGAGGCCGGTGACCATGCGGGAGAGGGTGGTCTTGCCCGAGCCGTTCTCGCCGACGAGGGCGACCACCTCGCCCCGACGCAGCGTCAGGTCGATGTCGTGCAGCGCCGGTTCGGTCTTGGTGGGAAAGGTGAAGGTCGCGCTCTTCAGCCGGATCTCGGTGGGCGGGCCCGGGTCGAGGGTGCCGCGGACGGCGGCGAGCTCGTCGGTGCGGCGCAGGAACGCCTGCCAGTCGTCGAGGTAGAGCCCGGTGCGGAAGAGGGCGACCCCGGCGCTGATGAGCGAGGTCAGGGCCGCGGTGGAGGTGCGCACGGCCACCACCGCGGTGGCCGCCACGGCCATGTCCACCCGGCCGGTGATGGCGAGCCAGGCGAGGGTCACCCAGGTGAGGACGAGCATCAGCCCGCCGCCGAGATAGCCGAGCAGCCCGACCCTCAGCATCCGGGGCGCGGTGGCCCGGGTGCGGGCGTCGATCCGGGCGGACAGCTCGGTGAACCAGTACCGCAGATACGCGCTCATGGTGTTGGCGCGGACCTCGTCGGCGAGCTTGGGGGTCAGCGCGTACCAGCGCATCAGCCCACGGACGTTGCGGTCCCCCATGTTGCGGTGGTGGGTGGCGTACTCCATGCGGGTCGTGAGGACCGAGGCGATGCCGGTGGGCAGGACGGCCAGCACCAGGCAGGGCAGCAGCAGCGGGTGGAGGACGGTGAGCACCCCGGCCGCGGCGATCATCTGGGCGATCGCGGCCATGCAGGTCTGGGAGTCCTGGGCGAGGAACTGCATGCGGGTGATGCCGGTCTCGGCGGCCTGGTGGGCCTCCGTGAAGTCGGGCTCGTCATGGGCCGAGAGCTCGACGCGGAACATGGCGTCGACCAGGCCGAGGTCGCCGGCGGTGACCATCAGGGGGGTGAGCCGGCGGGAGGAGTAGAGCGACCAGGCAGCGGCGATCCGGTTCACGGTGGCGGCGGCGCCGATCACCACCAGCGACGGCAGGGCGGCGAGGATGCGCTCGCGGGCGGTGCCGGCGGCGAGCAGATGGGCCATGGCCTCGGTGGTCGCCGTCAGCATCACGGCGGAGGTGGCGCCGGCGACCAGCTGGCAGAGCACGAGGTAGAGCACGGCCCGCCGGTCCACCTGCCAGCCGAGGCGGGCGGCCCGCGCGATGGCGGCCGGCAGCCGGGCGGCCATCTGGCGCAGCGAGGCGTTCTCGGCCCGCTTCTGGTTGGCGTCCCGGACGTACTGGATGTCGGGGGGCGGGGCCGGGCGGGGCGGGGGCACGGCGGCCGAGGGCGCGCCCGCGCCGGTGCGACCGGTGGTGTCGGTGCTCATCGCGCCGCCTCCCCGCCGCCGTCCGCGCGGCCGTTGTGGAGATACGCGGTGGTGCCGGAGCAACGGGCCCGCTGAACCGCCGAGAGCCGCTCGCGCTCGGCCCCGGACAGCAGCTCGTACCACTCCTCGATCGTCCGCAGGTCCCACCGGTCGTGCTCGTGGGAGAGGCGGATGGCCGCGCACTGCCGGCGCGTGATCGTGCCACCGTCGAAGACGAACCCGATGCGATTGGGCCAGCCCCGCTCCGGAACGCCGAACTCGACGGCCAGCAGCCGCGGTTCCGTCACCGCCAGGGCGATCCCGGTCTCCTCCAGCGTCTCGCGGAGCGCGGCCTGGTGCGGGATCTCGTCGTGGTCGAGCTGCCCGCCCGGCAGCTGCCAGGCCCGCTCGCCGCAGGTGACCGAGCGCAACAGCAGGACGCGGCCGTCGGGGTCGGTGACATAGGCGGCGGCCCAGCTCACGGCGTGCGGCAGGGTGGCGAGGTAGTCGGCCAGCGGAAGGTGGGCCACGGGCGGTCACTCCTGGGCGGGACGGGAACGGGCGGGGCGGAAGGCGCCGGAGCGGCTCCGGCGGTTCGGTCCGTGCCTCACTCCCCGGGAGCGATACGGCTGTTCGTCGTCGTCCCCCGTACGGGGCGAGGTCGCGGCGGAGCGTGCAGTACAGCACGTACGGCCGACCGCTCACGGGGAAGTCCGCCGCACATCACCTGGTCGGGTCGTCCGGGGGGAAGGCGGGGCGCACGGGGGGCACGGGGTGCGCCGGCGAACGTGCCCGGAGCGCGCGCCGGCCGGCGCGTACCCCTGGCGGGGGAAGCGTTCGGTGATCCGCCGTTCGAACCCCGTAACGGGGCATACGCTGCGCGGGAGATGACTGGATTCGCCGAAGAAGCCCGTACGCGCACCGCACATCTGCTCCGCATGGCCAACACCACCAACGAGGAGATAAGGGCGCGGCTCATCGAGTACGCGCACACCACGCCGGAGCCCCCGGTCATGGGTCAGCTCGGCATCGGGACGACCGGGTGCCCGCGCTGCCATCACACGATGTGGAAGCAGCGGGACAGCGAGGGGCCGATGTGGGTGTGCGCGTCCTGCGGGCACGTCGAGGGGATCGTCGTGCTCTGTCCGCAGTGCCGGGTGGCGATGAAGCCGCCGCCGTCGGGCGCGCCGGACCGCTGGCAGTGCCCGTCCTGCCCTCGGGTGGCGGCGAGCGGGGAGAGCGCCCGGGAGATCGAGGCGCGCGAGCGCCAGCGGATGGCGGCGATCAGGCTGCTGGACCGCGGCGTCGAGCCCTGAGCGCCGTTCGCGCCGTGGGAGCCGTGGCCCCGCCGGCGGCGGGCGACGCGGCCGAGGACGGCGTTGATCGCGAGCACCATCGGTGCCATGAAGAACATCAGGTACCAGTTGCCGGTGGCCCAGCACAGGCCCACCACGGCGGCGGCGGCGATCGGCACCCCGGACGGGTCGAACCGCCGCTCCACATCCCGGCCGGCCCGCCCGTGGGGGCGGCGGCCGTCCGGCAGGGGCTCCGGGGCGCCGGAGCGGGGCGCGAGGGCGGCGGCGTCGAGGAAGCGGGGCCGCGGCTCGGGCAGATCGAGGAAGAGGGCGCGCACGTCCGCACGCGTGCGGGCCTCGTTGAGGGCCTCGGCCCGGTCGCCGTACTCGTCGATGGTCAGCCGGCCGTCGCGGCTGTGCGCGGTGAGGGCCTCGAAGGCCTCCTCGCGCTCATCGTTGCCAATACGGAGCTGGGACTGATCAGGGTCTTTCACGCAGACGATCCTATCGATCGCGGAACCGGGGCAATCGATCAGCATCCACCGCAGTCCGGTCGCGTACGCGGCGGGCCCAGGGCGCGTACGCGGTGGGTACGCGGCGGGCCCAGGGCGCGTACGCGGCGGGCCCAGGGCGGGTCCGGGTCGCCTGCGCGGCGGTCCGGGGCGGGCCGCCGACCGCCCCGTGCCCGCCTCCCGCCGCGCCCCCCGCCCGGCCGAGGAGCGCGGGGGTCAGGCCGCCGCGCTTCTCGGCCCGGTCATCCGCACCGGCGTGCCGCCCTCCTCGTTGTGGCGGTCCGCCCACGTTCTGAGCGCCGTGCGGCACGCGTGGTCCAGATGGCGCAGGCCCGTCAGATCGAGGTCGATCGGGCGGTCCTTTGGCAGCGCCTCCAGCGTGTCCAGGATGCGCGGCAGCCGCAGGAACGTGGCGTTGCCGCAGAGCCGTACGCGCACGGCGTGCTCGCCGCCGTCGTCCACCTCGACATGGACGTACGAGGTCTCCCACGCGGTCTTGGCCACCGCGAGCAGCAGTCCGAGCAGCACGCCCTCGAACATGGTGGTCACGACGATCGCGGTGGCGGTGGCCCCCAGCACCACCGCCTCGCCCCGGTGCTCCCGCCACAGCTGGCGCACGTCGCGCACCGGCACCAGCCGCACCCCGGCGTGCACCAGGAGGCCGCCGAGCGCCGAGACGGGGATCAGTTCGAGCGCGGTGGGGAACACGGCGGCGAACACCAGGAGCCAGACGCCGTGCAGCACCCGGGAGAGCTTCGTACGCGCCCCCGCCTGCACATTGGCCGCGCTGCGGATGATGACCGCGGTCATCGGCAGCGCGCCGAGCAGCCCGCACGCCGTGTTGCCGACGCCCTGGGCCATCAGCTCCTTGTCGTAGTGGGTGCGGGCGCCGTCGTGCATGCGGTCCACCGCCGCCGCGCTGAACAGGCTCTCGGCGGAGGCGACGAGGGTGAACGCCAGCACGGTGCCGAGGATCGCCACCCCGTGCCCGGTCAGGTCGTCGAGGCCGGGCGGCCGGATCGCGTCGACCAGGCCGTGCACCTCGACCCTGGCCACGGGCAGGTCGAAGACGGCCACGGCGGCGGTGGCGAGCGCCACCGCCACCAGGGGGCCGGGCAGCAGGGTGGGCACCCGGCCCGGCAGCCGCTTCCACAGCACCAGTACGGCGACGGTGCCCGCCCCCACCGTGAAGGCGGCGAGCGCGGTGGTGTCGGAGGCGATGCGGGCGGCCAGGGCGCCGAGGCCGGCGATCCGCTCCGGTCCGGTGTCGGGCGAGGCGGTGTCGGCCATGGCGTACGCCTGTCCGATCACGAGCACCAGGCCGATCCCGGAGAGTATCCCCTGCACCACCGCGACCGTGATGGCCCGGAACCAGCGGCCGCAGCGCAGCGCCGCGAGCACCAGTTGGAGGACGCCCGTGGCGAGCACGATGGCGCCCAGCGCCTCGATCCCGAACTCGGTGACGGCCTCGTACACCAGCACGGTCAGCCCGGCGGCCGGGCCGCTGACCTGCAACGAGCTCCCCGGCAGCGAGCCGACGAGGACACCGCCGACGATGCCGGTGACCAGGCCCACCTCGGCGGGCACGCCGGAGGCGACGGCGACGCCGATGCAGAGGGGGACGGCGACGAGGAAGACGACCAGTGACGCGACGACATCCCTGCGCAGGGAGGCACAACTCAGGGCGGTTTGCATGGGTTCCTCGCGGTGGGACGCCCCCGCCGGGGGGTGCGGGGACGGCGGGCGAACGGGACTCCTCGCGCGCCGTGGGCCGGGAGCCCGGCGATCGCGGGCTCCCGCGCCCTACGGGCGCCGCGCCCGGCGTATCTCCTCCGCCGCACCGTGCCGCACCGCCCGGCGGCGCCCCGGGCCGCCCGTGGGGGTGGGTGCGATGAGGAACTGCATACGGCTGGCCTCCTGATCACCCGGCACACCCGGTCGGCGCGTGGGGAGTCGTGACCCGTCGGGCACGGTGGGCGCGCGCTGCCGCGAAGGGCGTCCGGGCGAACGGTGGGCGTTCCCACGGTGTGTTGGGTGTTCCCAGGGTGCGCTCGGGCGTTCCCAGGGTGCGCGACGGTGCGCCGACTCCGCCGGCCTGATGAGGTGTCGGAAACCGCGGTCGCCCCGATGCGGGGGACGACACCAGAGTATGCGATCGGTACCGGCGTCAATACGGCGTATGCCGGTCACAGGCCAACAGCAGGCGCGCGCCGGTGGCGCGCGGACCGCTCCTCAACCCCGCCGCGGGCCACCGCCCGTGGACCCGCGGCCGGGTTCCCCGCCGCTACGGCCGGGGTTCCGCGTCGAGCGGCCGGCGGGCGATGTGGACCGTGGAGGCGGTGAGGAAGAAGACGTCCGGGCGGTGGAGGACGCCGGCGGGGGCGTCCCGGTCCAGCAGCAGATCCAGCGTCCGCAGGTCCTCCGCGTCCAGCCGGTCGGCCATGCGCTCGCGTCGCCGGGCCAGATGCGTGTGCACATGCTCGCGCACCCAGGGCTCCAGCGGGGCGGGCCGGTCGACGACGAAGCTGCGGTCGGGCTCGGGGACGAGGCCCGCGCCCGCGAGCAGCGCCGGCCAGTCCTCCGCCACGCGCACCGCCCCGGGCAGCGCCGCGCGCATCTCGGCGAACCACTCCTCCTCGGCGGCGTCGACGCGGGCGGCGAGGCCCGGGCGGCCGATCCCGATGTCGCGCGGGAGGAAGCGGGTCGGCAGGCCGCCCTCCACCACGGCGAGCAGGCCGCCGGGGCGCAGCCGCGCGGCGAGGGCGGCCAGGGCGGCCTGCTGGTCGCCGAAGTGGTGGACGACCATGCCGGCCCAGATCACGTCCGCCTCGCCGAGGTCGGCCACCCCGTCGGGCAGTTCCGCCCGCCGGACGCGCACCCGGTCGCCGAGGCCCTCCCGCTCGGCGCGGGCGCGGGCGCGCTCCAGCAGGGCGGGGGCGCCGTCCACGGCGACGACCTCGGCCCCGGGGAACGCGCGGGCGAGCAGGGCGGTGGTGACCCCGGGGCCGCTGCCGACGTCCAGCACGCGGCGGACTGCGGTGGCCTCCGCCCCGGAGCCGGGCTCCCCCTGCGCGCCGGGCCCGCCCGCCGCGGCGAGCTCGCTCACCACCTCGACCGCGCGGGTCAGGAAGGGCAGATGCACCTCGGCGTGGCGCTCCAGCATCGGGCCGAGGGCGTCCCAGTCGAACTCCTCGTCGTGGTGGTGGCCTTGATGGCCGTGGTGGCCGTGGTGGCCGTGGGAGTGCTGAGGCTCGTCGTGGTGAGGCTCATGGTGGTGTCGGTCGCGCTCGGTCACAGTGGTTCTCCCCATCGGTCGTGGAAGCGGACGCGGGGAGCGTGCGCCCGACGGGCGGCGGCGGGCAACTTTCGTTGCCGTTTCCGGGAAATCCGGGGGCCGCCGGTGCCGGGCGGAGGCCGTTCACTCCAGCAGACCGCGCCGCATCGCCTCCGCCACCGCCGCCGCCCGGTCGGAGACGCCCAGCTTTTCGTAGAGGCGCTGGGTGTGGGTCTTGATCGTGCTGGCCCCGAGATAGAGCTCGGCCGCCAGTTCCGGGATGCTCTTGCCCTGGGCGAAGCCGTGCAGCACCTGGCGCTCGCGCTCGGAGAGGACCACCGACTCCCGCTCGGCGCGCAGCCGGATCTCGTCGACCAGGCCGCCGGTCAGGTCCTGCTGGACCACCTGGCGGCCGGCGGCCACGTCGAGGACCGCCCGCACGATCTCCGACCGCTTGGCGTCCTTCGCGAGGTAGCCCGCGGCGCCCTCCTCCACCGCCCGGAAGACCACGGCGCTGTCGGTGGTGGCGGACAGCACGATGCCCCGTGTCGGGAGGCGGTCGCGGACCATCGCGTGCACCACGGCGATGCCGTCCATGTCGGGCAGCCGGTAGTCGATCAGGGCGACCTCCGGCCGGTGCTCGCGGATCGCGGAGAGCGCCCCCCGGCCGTCCTCGGCCTCCGCGAGGACCGTGATCCGCCCGCTGAGCTGCAGACCGCGGGCCATGCCCTCGCGGAAGACGGGGTGGTCGTCGGCGACCACGACGGTCACCTGTCTGCCAGGGCCGGCCACGCCGCGTCACCGCCTCTCCTGCTCTCCTGCTCTCGGACGCCGCCCCTGCCGCGCCGCCCGCCGGCGGCGCGGAGCCGTGCGCGGGGCCCGCCGCCGGGCCCCGGGACCACCGTATGCCGGGCCCGGTGGGCCCCGCGCGCCGAGCCGGGCCCCGCGCATACGGCGCGCGGGCAGCGCGTGAGCGCCCCGCACGGCCGGCGCGCGGCCGCTCAGCCTTCGGGCGCCTCCGAGCGGGCCGTGCCCCAGCCGCGGCGGGCCGGACGGCGGCCGGCGGGCTGGTCCGGCGCGGGCCGCTCGGCCAGGGGCGGGACCTCGCGGCAGACCGGCCGGCCGGCGGCCAGCGTCAGCGGCTCCCCGCAGTGCCGGATCTCCAGGGGCTCCCCGTCGACGAGGGCGTACCGCGCGGTCGAGCCGGTGATCTCGATCCGCAGCCGCCGCCCCCGGACGGCCACGCCGAAGGCGAGCCGGCCGATCCGTTCGGGCAGCCGGGGCGCGAAGGCGAGGCACCCGGAGTGGTCGCGCATCCCGCCGAAGCCCATGACCAGGGCGAACCAGGTGCCCGCCAGGGAGGCGATGTGGAGGCCGTCGCGGGTGTTCCCCTCCAGGTCGGAGAGGTCCATCAGGGCGGCCTCCCCGAGGTAGTCGTAGGCCAGGCGCAGATGGCCCACCTCGGCGGCCAGCACGGCCTGGCCGCAGGCGGACAGGGAGGAGTCCCGGACGGTGAGCGGCTCGTAGTAGGCGAAGTTGCGGGCCTTCTCCTCGGGCGTGAACTCGTCCCCGCGCAGACACATGGCCAGCACCAGGTCGGCCTGCTTGACGACCTGCTTGCGGTAGAGGTCGAAGTAGGGGAAGTGCAGCATGAGCGGGTACTGGTCGCTCCGGGTGCCGGCGAAGTCCCAGACCTGGTGCCGGGTGAAGCCGGCGCACTGCTCGTGGACGCCCGGCTCGTCGGCGTACGGCACCGTCATCCGGTCGGCGGCGTCCCGCCAGGCGGCGGTCTCCTCGTCGTCGACGCCGAGGCCGGCCGCCACGTCCGGGTGGCGCTCGGCCGCCTCGGCCGCCGACCGCAGATTGTGGGCCGCCATCAGGTTCGTGTACACGTTGTCGTCCGCGAGGGCGCTGTACTCGTCGGGGCCGGTCACCCCGTCGATGTGGAAGGCGCCGCGGTGGTCGTGGTGGCCCAGGGAGCGCCACAGCCGGGCGGTCTCCACCAGCAGGGCCAGCCCGGTCTCCCGTTCGAAGGCGTCGTCCCCGGTGGCGGAGACGTAGCGGACGACGGCGTCGGCGATGTCGGCGTTGACGTGGAAGGCGGCCGTGCCGGCGGGCCAGTAGGCGGAGCACTCGCTCCCGTTGATGGTGCGCCAGGGGAACGCGGCCCCGCGCAGGCCGAGCTGACGGGCCCGCTCGCGCGCCGCGGGCAGGGTGCCGTGCCGCCAGCCGAGGGCCTGCGCCACGGCCTGCGGCGCGGTGTACGTCAGCAGCGGCAGCACGAACGTCTCGGTGTCCCAGAAGCAGTGCCCGTCGTACCCGGGGCCGGTCAGGCCCTTGGCGGGGATCGCGCGGGCCTCGCCGCGGGCGCCCGCCTGGAGGACGTGGAAGAGCGCGAACCGCACCGCCTGCTGGACCTCCGCGTCGCCCTCGACCTGGACGTCCGCGCGGTCCCAGAAGCTGTCGAGGAAGGCGCGCTGTTCGGCGAGGAGCCCGGGCCAGCCGGTGGCGGTGGCGGCCGAGAGGGCGGCGTCCACCTGGTCGTGCATGGCGGGCACCGAGCGCACCGCCGACCAGCCGTGGCTGACGAACTTCTCCAGCCGCAGCCGCTCCCCCGGCCGCAGGGCGGAGATGACGGTGACCCGGCTGAGGTCGTCGCTGTGCTCGGAGTGCGCCTGGGTCCGGTCGGGGCCGGCCACGACGTGGTCGGCGGCCGCCGCGACGTGCAGGCCGCTGACGGCGGTCCGGTGGACCAGGCGCAGCCGCAGGCCGTGGCAGGAGCTCTCCTCGGGCAGCAGCGGGGACTCCAGTACGGCGGCGGCGCGCGGGTCGCCGCCGGGCCGGGGCAGTTCCTCGTTGGCGACCAGTTCGGACTGGAGGACGACGCGCACGTCGCCGTCGAGCGGCTCGACCTCGTAGGCGACGGCCGCGACGGCGCGCTGGGTGAAGGAGACCAGGCGGGTGGAGCGGACGGCGACCGTACGGCCGGTGGGCGAGGTCCAGACGACGGTGCGGCGCAGCAGCCCGGTGCGGAAGTCGAGCACGCGTTCGTGGGAGTGGAGCCTGCCGTAGCGCAGGTCGAAGGGCTCGTCGTCGACGAGCAGCCGGATGATCTTGCCGTTGGTGACGTTGATGATGGTCTGGCCGGACTCCGGGTAGCCGTAGCCGGCCTCCGCGTACGGCAGGGGGCGGTACTCGAACACCCCGTTGAGGTAGGAGCCGGGCAGGCCGTGCGGCTCGCCCTCGTCGAGGTTGCCGCGCCAGCCGACGTGCCCGTTGGAGAGGGCGAAGACGGACTCGCTCTGCGGCAGGACGTCGAGCTTCAGTTCGGTCTCGCGCAGACACCACGGCTCGACGGCGTACGCCGGATGGGTGATCACCGCACGCCCCCGCGGAGCTCGTCCAGGTCCGTGACGACGGTGTCCGCCCCGTGCTCGCGCAGGGCGTCGGCCTGGTCGGCCCGGTCGACGCCGACGACGAAGCCGAAGCCGCCGGCCCGCCCCGCCTCCATGCCCGCCAGGGCGTCCTCGAAGACGGCCGCCTCGGCGGGGGCGACGCCCAGTTCGTCGGCGGCGGCGAGGAAGGTGTCCGGGCGGGGCTTGCCGGGCAGCCGGCGCTCGGCGGCGACCAGGCCGTCGATCCGCACCTCGAACAGGCCGGCGATGCCCGCGGCCTCCAGCACCGCGCGGCAGTTGGCGCTGGAGGAGACCACGGCGCGGCGCAGCCCGGCGTCGCGGACGGCGGTCACATAGCGCACGGAGCCGGGGTACGCGCTCACGCCGCTCTCCTCGATCCTGCGCAGGACGAGGGCGTTCTTGCGGTTGCCGAGGCCCTGCACGGTGTCCCGTTCGGGCGGGTCATCCGGGCGGCCCTCGGGGAGTTCGATGCCGCGGGAGGCGAGGAAGGTGCGGACGCCGTCGGCCCGGGGCAGCCCGTCCACGTAGCGGTCGTAGTCGGAGACGGGGTCGAAGGGGCGGTAACCGGGTCCGTCGCGCCGCTCCAGAAAGGCGTCGAACATTTCCTGCCACGCCGCGGCGTGGACGGTCGCCGTGCTGGTGAGCACGCCGTCGAGATCGAACAGACAGGCGCGGATGCGGTCGGGGAGTCCGAGATTCGTCACGGTGTTCCCTTTTCCCGCGATCGGCGCCGACGGGCGCGGGGAAGGCGCCGGACCACTCGTCCAGCCGCCCATAGGAAGAAAAGATCTTGCGCTGGGCTGTAAAGCGGGGGGCTCCCGGGGGCTATGAGGGAGTAAGAGCCCGCTGGCGCCACTGCTCGGCTCTTCGATACGTACGTCGGTTCCTGCCTGAATGACGGAGGACATCGTCCCCGATGACGCTTGTTGAGATCGCCGAGCTCTTCTCGGCCGGTGCCGGTGTCGCCGCGATGCTGCGCGTGGCGCTGCGGCGGCCCCGCTTTCGTACGTCGTCCGATTCCGCGCCGCCCCGCCCCGCGCCGCCCCGCCCCGGGCCGGCGCCCGCGCCCGTGCCCGAGGCCGCCCCCGGGGTGCCGTCGGTCGCGGACCTCCTGCGCGACCTTCCCGAGGGCACCTGCCTGCGGTACGAGGGGCCCGACGGCTGCGTGGTGACGGCCTGGAGAACGCGGCCGCAGCCGTCCCCCCAGGGTGAAGCGGAAAAGTATCGGCTGTGGTGAGCAGCGATCGGGGCGAGCCGTCACCAGGCCCTGACGGCGCGCGGCAGCGCCTGTTCGACGAGGCCCACCAGCGCCATCACCACCACCTGGTCCACCGGCTGCGCCGGTGGGGCCTCCAGCGCGAGGTGGCCGAGGAAATCGTCCAGGAGGCATGGCTCCAGGCATTTCGGGCGGCCTCGCTGGATGTGACCCGGGAGCTCTGCCCGTATGTGTGGAGTACGGCCCAGCGGCTGGCCGCGCGCCTGCTCCGGAGAATGAACGCGGAGCAGCGGGCTTTATCGGCCATCGGCCCGTTGCTGGAGGAATCCGTCGACGGGCCGCGGGAATTCTGGAACGAATTCGATCTGGCCGAACGCAGACGCCGGGCCGACGAGGCCATCGAGGCCCTCAGATCCCTTCAGCAAAAAACGGTGCTCAAGATGGAACAGAGCGGGGCTGACGCCCAGACCATCGCCGACGCGCTCGGTGTGACCCGGGAAACGGTACACGTCCATCGACACAGGGCGATCAAACACGTGCGACGTTACGTTCAAGCTGATGGCGGACGGGATGGTGAATGATGTGGATGCGCAGGAATCCCACGACGACGGCGTCGGTCTGCCCGTCGGCGAAAGCCACCGCATGACGGCGACGGCACGGATGTCGTTCAGCGCTCTTCTCGCGGCGGCGCAGCGGCGCGCCGAACTCGACCACTGGGACCGGCCCGACGGCGACTGGGGGGCGGCGGCGCGCCCCCGGGGCTCCCTGACGGAGGCGGAGCTGGCCGACCGCCGCGACGCCAACAGCGCCTACCGGCTGGGGTCGTCCGCGCTGCGCCGGCAGGATCTCGCCATGGCGCGGCACTGGCTCGCCATCGCGGGCGAACACCAGCACCCGGGCGCCGAGTTCCGGCTCGCGGTGGCCCGGCTGCGCGCCGTGGCGGACCGGCTGCCCGCGCTCACGCCCCAGCAGTGGTGGCCGGTGCTGCGCTCGCTGGACGTCGCGGCGCGCCACGGCCACGGTGACGCGCGGCGCCTGGTGACGGCGGCCCGGGAGGCGGTGGGCGCGGCGGACCGCCCCACGCGGGAGGGCGCGACAGCGGAGGACACGGCGGACGGCGCCCCGGCGGGCCGCCGTCCCGCGCCGGAGGGCGCGGCGCGGAGAGCGGCGGTGGACCCCCCGGCCGTGGACATCGAGCGGTATCTGCGCGCCACCCGGCCGGCCGAGGGCCTTCCGGCGCAAGCCGCCCCCGCGGGCGGCACCCCCGGCCCGGCCCGGGAGGACCCGGCCACCGACGGCGCCCAGCGGCCCGTACGGAGCGCCCGGTGGGTGCCCGGCCCGGCCGCGCACCGCGTCGAGGACCCGGAGTTCTACGGCGAGATGCGGGACGCGGTGGGCGCGGCGCTGCCCCTCTACCGCACGGCGGCCCCGCCGCCGGGCGGCGTCGCGGCCGGTGGGCCGCCCCGCGCCGCCACCGCTCCCGCCACGCCCGCTCCCCTCACATCCGCTCCCGCCGCTCCCGCCGCATCCGCCGCCGACTGGTCCGCGCTGCCCCTGCGGCACCCCGCCCTCACCGCCTCCGACCAGCGGTCCCGGCAGGTGCGCCGCGAGCCGCCCGCCTCCGTGCACGCGGTGCGGCACGCCCTGCGCGTCCTGGACGCCATCGGCCGGCACCACGGCGGCGTCGACAGCGCACAGCTCGCCCGCGAGACGGGGCTGACGGCCGGCGCGCTGGCGCCCGTCCTCGAACTGCTGTGCCGCCAGGGCTACGCCGTGCGGATCGCCCGGGACGTGCACATCGCGGGCCCCGCCCCGAGCCGGCCGGGCCCCGGCGCCGGAGGCAGCGGGGCCGACGCCGTCCACGACCGGATGCAGCACACGCTGGCGATGGTCAGGGACACCGTCGGGGCGGCCGTCTACCTCAGCCGGTACATCGACGGCGAGGTCGCCATCACCCAGTGCGCCCACGGACCCTGCGCCCCCAAGGTCAACGAGTGGGTCGACTTCCGCGCGGCCGCGCACGCCAGCGCCGTCGGCAAGTGCCTGCTCACCCAGCTCGACCACGACGGGCGCCGGGACCACCTCTCGCGGCACCGGACCGTACGGCTCACCTCGCGCACGACCACCAGCGAGCAGGACCTGTTCACCGTGCTGGACAACCAGCCCTTCACGGTCCCGGTCCTCGACCTCCAGGAGTACGCGGTGGGCACGGTCTGCGCCGCCGTTCCGCTGGTCGTGGGGCCGACGGTCGGGTGTCTCGCGCTCTCGCTGCCCGTCGCGCACGCCCACCGGCTGAGGGCCGCCGCGGCGGCGCTCAACGGCCAGGCGGCCGGCATCCTGCTGTCCCTCACCCTGGGGGACGGGGGCCCGCCCGGGGGGTACGGGAGCCCGCCCGCGCCCCCGGCGCGGGCCGCCGGGACGGGGCCGGAGCCGGGGGGCGCCGCGGCACCGGGCACGGCCGGCCGGGGGTGCCACGCCGCCGGGACCGTGCCACGGCCCCGGCGGGGCGACGCCCCGGTCGACGGGGACCGCCGCGAGCGGGACGACGCCCGCCGACTGGTCCACCGAGGGTGACGCGCGCCGCCCGCCCGGGGCGCCCCGGGCGGCGGTCGCCCACGGCTACTTGAGGATCTTGGTGACCTGGCCGGCGCCGACGGTCCGGCCGCCCTCACGGATGGCGAACTTCAGGCCCTCCTCCATGGCGATGGGCTGGATGAGCTGCACGGACATGGCGGTGTTGTCGCCGGGCATGACCATCTCGGTGCCCTCGGGGAGGGTCACCACGCCCGTCACGTCCGTGGTGCGGAAGTAGAACTGCGGGCGGTAGTTGTCGAAGAAGGGGGTGTGGCGGCCGCCCTCGTCCTTGGACAGGATGTAGGCCTGCGCCTCGAACTCGGTGTGCGGGGTCACCGTGCCCGGCTTGATGACGACCTGGCCGCGCTCGACGTCCTCGCGCTTGATGCCGCGGAGCAGCAGACCGACGTTCTCACCGGCGCGGCCCTCGTCGAGCAGCTTGCGGAACATCTCGATGCCGGTCACGGTCGTCCGGTGGCTCGGGCGGATGCCGACGATCTCGACCTCCTCGTTCACCTTGAGCACCCCGCGCTCGATCCGGCCGGTCACCACGGTGCCGCGGCCGGTGATGGTGAAGACGTCCTCGACCGGCATCAGGAACGGCTTGTCGGTGTCGCGCTGCGGCTCGGGGATCGCCTCGTCGACGGCCTTCATCAGCTCGAGGACGGACTTGCCCCATTCGGCGTCGCCCTCGAGGGCCTTGAGCGCGGAGACCTTGACGACCGGAACGTCGTCGCCCGGGAACTCGTACTCCGTGAGGAGCTCGCGGACCTCGAGCTCGACGAGCTCCAGGATCTCCTCGTCGTCCACCATGTCGGCCTTGTTCAGGGCGACGACGATGTACGGAACGCCGACCTGGCGGGCCAGGAGCACGTGCTCCTTGGTCTGCGGCATCGGGCCGTCGGTGGCGGC
>NZ_JBPQTV010000055.1:0-26114 GCF_051386515.1 Streptomyces sp. URMC 123
GGTCGAGGTCCAGCGCATCAGGTTCTGCTTGGCCCCGGCCTTGTCGTTGGTGCCGGAGGCCCGGCCGCCGCCGAAGGGCTGCTGGCCGACGACGGCGCCGGTGGGCTTGTCGTTGATGTAGAAGTTGCCGGCGGCGAACCGCAGCACCTCGCAGGCGTGCGCGGCGGCGGCGCGGTCCTGGGCGATGACGCAGCCGGTCAGGCCGTACGCCGAGGCGGACTCCATCTGCTGGAGCATCTCGTCGTACTTCTCGTCGTCGTAGACGAAGACACCGAGGATCGGGCCGAAGTACTCGTCCTTGAAGATCTCGTTCTCCGGGTCGGTGGAGACGAGGACCGTCGGGCGGACGAAGTAGCCCACGCTGTCGTCGTAGGTGCCACCGGCCACGACCTCGATGGTCGGGTCGGCCTTGGCCCGGTCGATGGCCGCCTTGTTCTTGGCGAACGACCGCTCGTCGATGACGGCGGACATGAAGTTCGACAGGTCGGTGACGTCGCCCATGGTGAGCGAGTCGACCTCGGCCGCGAACTCCTCCTTGAAGCCGCTGTCCCAGATCGAGCGCGGGACGTAGGCGCGGGAGGCGGCGGAGCACTTCTGGCCCTGGAACTCGAAGGCGCCACGGGTCATGGCGGTCTTGAGCACCGCGCGGTCGGCCGAGGGGTGGGCGACGATGAAGTCCTTGCCCCCGGTCTCGCCCACCAGCCGCGGGTAGGTGCGGTAGTTCTCGATGTTGTTGCCGACCGTCTTCCACAGGTACTGGAAGGTCCTGGTCGAGCCGGTGAAGTGGATGCCGGCGAGCTCGGGGTGGTTCAGGGCCACCTCGGAGACGGCCTTGCCGTCACCGGTCACCAGGTTGATCACGCCCTTGGGCAGACCGGCCTCCTCCAGCAGCTCCATGAGCAGCACGGCGGAGTGGGTCTGGGTGGGGGACGGCTTCCACACCACGACATTGCCCATCAGCGCCGGCGCGGTCGGCAGGTTGCCGGCGATGGCGGTGAAGTTGAACGGCGTGATCGCGTAGACGAAGCCCTCGAGCGGCCGGTGGTCGCTGCGGTTCCACACGCCCGGCGCGTTGGCCGGGGGCTGCTCGGCGAGGATCTGCCGGGCGAAGTGGACGTTGAAGCGCCAGAAGTCGACGAGCTCGCAGGGGGTGTCGATCTCGGCCTGCTGGGCGGTCTTGGACTGGCCCAGCATGGTGGAGGCGGCCAGCGTCTCGCGCCAGGGGCCGGCCAGCAGCTCGGCGGCCTTGAGGATGATCGCGGCGCGGTCGTCGAAGGACATCGCGCGCCAGGCCGGGGCGGCGGCGAGGGCGGCCTCGACGGCGTCCTTGGCGTCCTGCTCCGTGGCGTTGGCGTAGGTGCCGAGGCGGGCCTTGTGGTTGTGCGGCTGCACGACGTCGAAGCGCTCGCCGCCGCCCATCCGCTTCTCGCCGCCGATGGTCATCGGCAGCTCGCGGGGGTTGTCGGCCAGCTCCTTGAGCTTGGCCTCGAGGCGCGCTCGCTCGGGGCTGCCGGGTGCGTAGGTGTGCACCGGCTCGTTCACCGGCGCGGGGACCTGGGTCACAGCGTCCATGAGGGCGTCGTCTCCTTCGATCGTCGGTTCTGGGGGAAGTCTGGAGGGGTCAGCCGCGGGTGGCGAGGGACCGCAGGAAGAAGGTCATGTTGGCCGGGCGCTCGGCCAGGCGGCGCATGAAGTAGCCGTACCAGTCGGTGCCGTACGGGATGTAGACCCGCATCCGGTGACCGTCGGCGACCAGCCGCTCCTGCTCGGCCTCGCGGATGCCGTAGAGCATCTGGAACTCGTACTCGTCCAGCTTGCGGCCGGCGCGGTGGGCGAGCTCCTGCGCGATGGCGACCATCCGCGGGTCGTGGGACCCGATCATGGGGTAGCCGTCGCCGGCCATCAGGATCTTCAGACAGCGCACATAGGCCCGGTCGACCTCCCGCTTGTCCTGGTACGCGACGGTGGCCGGCTCCTTGTAGGCGCCCTTGACCAGGCGCACCCGCGAGCCTTCCCCGGCGAGCGCGTGGCAGTCCTCCTCGGTGCGGAAGAGGTAGGACTGCACGACCGCGCCGGTCTGCGGGAAGCGCCGGCGCAGCTCGGCGAGGATGGCGAGGGTGGAGTCGACCGTGGTGTGGTCCTCCATGTCCAGGGTGACCGTGGTGCCGGCCTCGGCCGCGGCCTCCACGACCGGGGTGACATTGGCGAGCGCCAGGTCGTGGCCGCCGGCCAGCGCCTGCCCGAAGGCGGAGAGCTTGACGGACATCTCGGCGCGCTCGCCCAGGCCCTGCTCCTTGAGCGCCTCGGCCAGCGCGAGGTAGGCGTCGCGATTGCGCAGCGCCTCGGCCGGGTCGGTGATGTCCTCGCCGAGGTGGTCGAGGGTGACCTCCATGCCACGGGCGTCGAGCGACCGCACGGCGGCCATGGCGTCGCCCAGCCGCTCGCCGGCGACGAAGCGGTCCACCACGGGGCGGGTGACCGGCGCGGCCGAGACGATGCGGCGGATGCTGTCGCTGCGGGACGCGGCGAGGAGCACGGGACCCAGCACGGGGCACCTCCACTGAAGGGATGAGAACAGCCGATGCCCGACATCGCGGGAACGGCACGGAGAACCACCGTGAAACTTAAGGATCGCTCCGTTTCGCGGCCATCGACACCTGTCACGCATCGGTGTCCGGGATCTCAGACAGATGTATGAGAATGGTCTGACCGTACGGGCCGAGCCGTACGAGCCGGGCCGACCGTACGAGGCCGGGCGGGCGGTACGGGCCGGGCGGGCCCCGGGGACCGGAAGGGAGCGGAAGCGGCGCATGCGTGGTGACTACCAGCACCTGGTGGACGAGATCTCGACGGTGCTCGGCGCCCCCGCGACCCTGGAGGACCGGGACTTCACCCTGATCGCCTTCGGCGCGCACGACAGCGACGACGACCTGGCGATGGACCCCGTGCGCACCCGCTCGATCCTGCACCGCCGCTCCACCGCGGCCGTCCGGGCCTGGTTCGAGGCGTTCGGCATCGCCCGCGCCACCGGCCCGGTGCGCATCCCGCCCGACCCGGCCGCCGGGGTGCTCATGGGCCGCATCTGCCTGCCCGTGCGCCACCACGGCGTGGTGCACGGCTATGTCTGGCTGCTCGACGACGGTCATCTGGCCGCCCTGGAGACCGGCAGCCCCGGCGCCGGGCCGGACCCCCGGCTGGCCCAGGCCATGGAGACGGCGGCCCGCATCGGCTCGCTGCTGGCGGCCGAGGCACGGGCGGGCGCCGAGAGCGGCGAGCTGCTGCGGGAGCTGCTGACCGGCGCGCCCGCCGGGCGGGACGCGGCCCGCACCGCGCTGCGCACCGTCCTCGGCACCGCGGCGGACGGCTGGCTGACGCTGGTGGCGCTGCTGCCCTGGTCGCCGGACGAGACGGACGGCGACCGCTCCGGCCCGGCGCCGGCGCTCTCCGGTGTCCCGGGCGCGGCCGCGGTCTGCGCGGTGCCGATGGGGGCGGAGGGCAGGGGCGGTGACGCGGCGGGCCCCGGCGGGGCGGCCGTCGCCGCGCTGGTCCGGCTGCGCGGCGCCGCCGCGCTGGACCCGGCGCACGGGGCCGCCGCGCGGCTGCTGCGCTCGCCCCGGGCCGGCGGCGCGGCGGCCGGCATCGCCACCCCCCGCGCGGGGCTCGACGAGATGCCCGAGGCGTGGCGGGAGGCGGTGGCCGCGGCGCGTGCCGCCCGCGCGGACGCCCGGCTGGGGCCGGTGGCCGAGTGGTCGGCCATCGGGCCGTACCGGGTACTGGCCGGGCTGCCGGCCGGGGCCGCGGCGGACCCCGCGGTGGCCCCGCTGCTGAGGCCCGCGCACGCGCAACTGGCCCGCACCGCCGAGGTGTTCCTCGACTGCGCGGGCCAGGCGGGGCGCGCGGCGGCGGCGCTGGGCATCCACCGCCAGACGCTGTACTACCGGCTCTCCCGGGTGGAGCAGCTCACCGGCCTCGATCTCGACGAGGGCGAGGACCGGCTGCTGCTCCACATGTCCCTGAAGGCGGCGCGGCTGCGCGGCGGGGGCGCGGCGCCGCGGGATGCGGCCACGCCGTGAGGCGCGCGGCGCTGCGCCGCCGTGACCGCGCCGTGAGACGTGCGGTACGGACCGCCGTGGCTACGCCGTGAGGTTCACGGTGCGGGCCGAGGTGGCGCCGATCTCCGTGGCGATGTCGGTGAGGACCTGGCCGGGCACCACGTCGTCGACGGTGAGCACGACCAGCGCCTCGCCGCCCGGCACCGAGCGGGACACCTGCATGCCCGCGATGTTGAGCCCCGCCTCGCCGAGCAGCCGGCCGACCGTGCCGACCACGCCGGGCCGGTCGGCGTACCGCAGGAAGACGAGGTGGTCGGCCATCGCCAGGTCCACGTCGTGCTCGCCGACGGCGACGATCTTCTGGAGGTTCTTGGGGCCGGCCAGCGTGCCGGAGACCGCGACCTCCTGGCCGTCCGAGAGGGTGCCGCGCACGGTGACCACATTGCGGTGGTCGGGGGACTCCGAGCCGGTGGTGAGCCGCACCTCGACACCGCGCTCCTGGGCGAAGAGCGGCGCGTTGACGTAGGACACCGTCTCGTCCACGACGTCCTCGAACACGCCCTTGAGCGCGCTGAGCTCCAGCACCTTCACATCGTGCTGGGTGATCTCGCCGTACACCTCGACATCGAGCCGGACCGCGACCTCGCCCGCGAGCGCGGTGAAGATCCGGCCGAGCTTCTCGGCGAGCGGCAGGCCGGGGCGGACGTCCTCGGCGATCACGCCGCCCTGGACGTTGACCGCGTCCGGCACCAGCTCGCCGGCGAGCGCCAGCCGCACGGACTTGGCGACGGCGATGCCCGCCTTCTCCTGGGCCTCGCCGGTGGAGGCGCCCAGGTGGGGGGTGGCCACGACGTTGTCGAACTGGAACAGCGGGGAGTCGGTGCACGGCTCCTTGGTGAACACGTCCAGGCCGGCGGCGGCGACCCGGCCCTCCTTGAGGGCGGCGGCCAGCGCCTCCTCGTCCACGATCCCGCCGCGCGCGGCGTTCACGATGCGCACCTCGGGCTTGACCTTGTGCAGCGCCTCGTCACCGATGAGACCGAGGGTCTCGGGCGTCTTGGGCAGGTGGACGGTGATGAAGTCGGAGACCTCCAGCAGCTCGTCCAGGGACAGCAGCTTGACGCCCATCTGCGCGGCGCGGGCCGGCTGCACATAGGGGTCGTACGCGACGATCTTCATGCCGAAGGCGGCCATCCGCTGGGCGACGAGCACGCCGATCCGGCCGAGGCCGACCACGCCGAGGACCTTCTCGGACAGCTCCACGCCGGTGTACTTGCTGCGCTTCCACTCGCCGTTCTTCAGCGCCGAGTTGGCCTGCGGGATGTTGCGCGCCGTGGCGATGAGCAGACCGCAGGCGAGCTCGGCGGCCGTGACGATGTTGGAGGTGGGCGCGTTGACGACCATCACGCCGGCCTTGGTGGCGGCGGAGACGTCGACGTTGTCCAGCCCCACGCCGGCCCGGGCGATGACCTTCAGTCTGCGGGCGGCGGCGATCGCCTCGGCGTCGACCTTGGTGGCGCTGCGGACCAGGATGGCGTCGACCTCGGCGATGGCCGGGAGCAGCTCGGCGCGGTCGGCGCCGTTG
Source organism: Streptomyces sp. URMC 123 (assembly GCF_051386515.1). Lineage (NCBI taxonomy): Bacteria > Bacillati > Actinomycetota > Actinomycetes > Kitasatosporales > Streptomycetaceae > Streptomyces > Streptomyces sp. URMC 123. Next base: position 5,638 of record NZ_JBPQTV010000055.1, read on the forward strand.
CAGTGCCGGATGTCGAAGTCCGGTCCGAGCGCCTCGACGGTGGCGGGCGACAGCTCTTCGGCGATGAGTACGACAGGCTTCTTCGTGGGTGCAGTGCTCACGTGGAGTTGGTCCTCACTTGTCCGGTGCGGACGGCCGCGTCCCGACGGCCGAAGGCGGTGGAGGGTGGGCAGCCGCGTGGAAGACGCACGACGTTGTGAGCCTGACGCGTTGGTGTCTGCAGTCTATCCACGGCCCGGTTCGCGGGGTGCTCCACGGCGGAAGCATCACCCGGTAGGGGTGGACGCGGTGGACAACGGCAACGGGCGGCGGGCTCAGGCCTTCTCGTCGTTGACCCAGCTCATCAGCTTGCGCAGCTCCTTGCCGGTGGTCTCCAGCTTGTGACCGGCGTCGGCCTTCTTGTACTCGTTGTACTTCGGCAGGCCCGAGTGGTACTCGTCCATCCAGTTCTTGGCGAAGGTGCCGTCCTGGATCTCGGCGAGGACCTTCTTCATCTCGGCCTTGGTCTGCTCGGTGACGATGCGCGGACCGGTGACGTAGTCGCCCCACTCGGCGGTCTCGGAGACCGACCAGCGCATCTTCTCCAGGCCGCCCTCGTACATCAGGTCGACGATGAGCTTGAGCTCGTGGAGGCACTCGAAGTAGGCGATCTCCGGCTGGTAGCCGGCCTCGACCAGGGTCTCGAAGCCCGCCTTGACCAGCGCCGAGGCGCCGCCGCACAGGACCGCCTGCTCGCCGAAGAGGTCGGTCTCGGTCTCCTCGGTGAAGGTGGTCTTGATGACGCCGGCGCGGGTGCCGCCGATGGCCTTGGCGTAGGAGAGGGCGAGCGGGAAGGCGCCGCCGGTGGCGTCCTGCTCGACGGCCGCGATGCACGGCACGCCGCGGCCCTCCTCGTACTGGCGGCGGACCAGGTGGCCCGGGCCCTTGGGGGCGACCATGCAGACGTCGACGCCGGCCGGGGGCTTGATGAAGCCGAAGCGGATGTTGAAGCCGTGGCCGAAGAAGAGCGCGTCGCCGTCCTTCAGATGGGGGGCGATGGACTCCTCGTAGACCTTCGCCTGGATCGGGTCCGGGACCAGGAGCATGATCACGTCGGCCTCGGCGGCGGCCTGCGCCGGGGTGGTGACCCGCAGGCCCTGCTCCTCGGCCCTGGCCCGGGACGTGGACCCCTCGGGGAGGCCGACGCGCACATCGACACCGGAGTCGCGCAGCGAGAGGGCGTGGGCGTGGCCCTGGCTGCCGTAGCCCAGGACCGCGACCTTGCGGTTCTGGATGAGGGACAGGTCGGCGTCGGCGTCGTAGAAGAGCTCGGCCACTTGGGGTATCTCCTTGATTCGGATGGTACGTCGTGAGGAGGGACGTCGGGGAGGGGCGGGGTCCGCGGGCGCCCGTCGGGTCCGGGCGGTCCGCGGACGGGTGCGGGCGTTACGCCGAGCGCTCCAGCGCGCGCAGCGAGCGGTCGGTGATGGACCGGGCGCCGCGCCCTATGGCGATGGTGCCGGACTGGACCAGTTCCTTGATGCCGTAGGGCTCCAGCATCTTGAGCATGGCCTCCAGCTTGTCGGCGCCGCCGGTGGCCTCGATGGTGACGGCCTCGGGCGAGACGTCGACGGTCTTGGCGCGGAAGAGCTGGACGATCTCCACGACCTGGGAGCGGGTCTCGTTGTCGGCGCGGACCTTCACCAGGACGAGTTCGCGCTGGATGGCGTGGGCCGGCTCCAGCTCGACGATCTTCAGCACATTGACCAGCTTGTTGAGTTGCTTGGTGACCTGCTCCAGCGGGAGGTCCTCGACATTGACCACGATGGTGATGCGCGAGATGTCGGGGTGCTCGGTGGTGCCGACGGCCAGCGAGTCGATGTTGAAGCCCCGGCGGGAGAACAGCGCGGTGATCCGGGCGAGGACACCGGGCTTGTTCTCCACCAGGACGGAGAGCGTGTGCTTGGACATGGGCTGCTCGTTCTCTCTTCTCGTCACGTGGCGGCTGCTCAGTCGTCCTCGGTGTCGCCGAAGTCGGGGCGGACACCGCGCGCGGCGAGGATCTCGTCGTTGGAGGTGCCGGCCGCGACCATGGGCCAGACCATGGCGTCCTCGTGGACGATGAAGTCCACGACCACCGGCCGGTCGTTGATGGCGTTGGCCTTGGCGATGACGGCGTCGAGGTCGGCGGGGTCCTCGCAGCGCAGCCCGACGCAGCCCATGGCCTCGGCGAGCTTCACGAAGTCCGGGACCCGGGTGCCGCGGCTGGTGGCGGCCGCGTCGGCCTCGGGGCCGGAGTGCAGCACGGTGTTGGAGTAGCGCTGGTTGTAGAAGAGGGTCTGCCACTGGCGGACCATCCCCAGCGCGCCGTTGTTGATGACGGCGACCTTGATGGGGATGTTGTTGAGGGCGCAGGTGACCAGTTCCTGATTGGTCATCTGGAAGCAGCCGTCGCCGTCGATGGCCCACACCGTGCGGTCCGGCAGCCCGGCCTTGGCGCCCATGGCCGCGGGCACGGCGTAGCCCATGGTGCCGGCGCCCCCGGAGTTCAGCCAGGTGGCTGGCTTCTCGAAGGGCAGGTAGTGCGCGGCCCACATCTGGTGCTGGCCGACGCCCGCGGCGTAGACGGTGCCCTCGGGGGCGAGCCGGCCGATGCGCTCGATGACCTGCTGCGGCGAGAGGCTGCCGTCGTCGGGCAGGTCGTAGCCCAGCGGATAGGTCTCCCGCCAGCGGCCGAGGATCTCCCACCACTGGGCGTAGTCGCCGACGTGGCCCTCCTCGTGCTCGGCCTGGACGGCCACGATCAGATCGGCGATCACCTCGCGGGCGTCCCCGACGATCGGCACGTCGGCGGCCCGGTTCTTGCCGATCTCCGCCGGATCGATGTCGGCGTGCACGATCTTGGCGTAGGGCGCGAAGGAGTCGAGCCGGCCGGTGACGCGGTCGTCGAACCGGGCGCCGAGGGCGACGATCAGGTCGGCCTTCTGCAGCGCGGTGACGGCGGCGACCGCGCCGTGCATGCCGGGCATGCCGACGTGCAGCGGGTGGCTGTCGGGGAAGGCGCCGAGCGCCATCAGGGTGGTGGTGACGGGCGCCCCGGTCAGCTCGGCGAGCACCCGCAGTTCGGCGGTGGCCCCGGCCTTGAGCACCCCGCCGCCGACGTAGAGCACCGGGCGCCGGGCCTGGGTGATCAGCCGTGCGGCCTCCCGGATCTGCTTGGCGTGCGGCTTGGTGACGGGCCGGTAGCCGGGCAGGTCCATGGTGGGCGGCCAGACGAAGGTGGTGCGGGCCTGGAGGGCGTCCTTGGCGATGTCGACGAGCACCGGCCCGGGGCGGCCGGTGGCGGCGATGTGGAACGCCTCGGCGATCGTCCCGGGGATGTCCTCGGCCTTGGTGACCAGGAAGTTGTGCTTGGTGATCGGCATGGTGATGCCGCAGATGTCCGCCTCCTGGAAGGCGTCCGTGCCGATCGCCTTGGAGGCGACCTGGCCGGTGATCGCGACCAGCGGGACGGAGTCCATGTGGGCGTCGGCGATCGGGGTGACCAGGTTGGTGGCGCCGGGGCCGGAGGTGGCCATGCAGACGCCGACCCTGCCGGTGGCCTGGGCGTAGCCGGTGGCGGCGTGGCCGGCGCCCTGCTCGTGGCGGACCAGGACGTGGCGGACCTTCGAGGAGTCCATCAGCGGGTCGTACGCGGGCAGGATCGCACCACCGGGAATGCCGAACACCGTGTCGGCGCCGACTTCCTCGAGAGACCGGATGAGGGACTGCGCGCCCGTGACGTGCTCGGTGATGGTGGGCTGCTGCCCGACGCTACGGGCCCGCGGCTGCGGATGGTGGGCCCCGGTGGCCTGCTCGGTCATCGGCAATCTCTTCTCGAAGGGGGTGTGGGTCTCCGGTGGTCACCGTGGGTCACGCGGGGCGTGCGCCGGGTGGCCGGGAGGCTTGGGTGCGACGAGGTTCGACGGGTTCGGTGCAACAAAAAACCCCTCGTGCCGTCAGGCAAGCGAGGGGAGCGCGCCGGGTGTGGTCCGCAAGGCGTGTGGGTGGGGCCTTGCTTCAGCCGACGCGCTGTCCAAGTACGAGAATTCGGGTGCGCATGGCTCGACCCTCCCCCCGGCGCGGGGTGAGTGTCAAGTGGGTGGGACGGGTGTCTCATTATTTGAGCGCAGTGGGGGATGGGCGACGGCTTCGACGGCCCTGCCGGCCACCAGTGCCTCCCGTACGGGCTCGTGCCCGTCGAGGGCCAGGACGTGCGGTTCTCCGCCGGTTTCCGCGCCCGGCACGGGGTAGCGGCCGCGGGCCAGGGCCCGGCGCAGCCGCTGGTCGTCGAGGGGCGCGGAGAAGGCCATGCCCTGGCCGTGGGTGCAGCCCATGGCGCGCAGCACGGCGGCCTGTTCGGGCAGGTCCACCCCGTCGGCGACGGTCTGCAGCCCCAGGTCGTTGGCGATGCGCAGCAGCCCCGCGGTGATCTTGCGCAGCCGGGGGGACTCCACCACGCCGTCGACGAGCCCGCGGTCCAGGGTGAGCACGTCGATGGGGAGCCGGCGGAGCGCGCCGATGGCGGCGTACCCGCTGCCGAAGCCGTCCAGCGCGATCCGTACGCCCATCCGGCGCAGCCCCGAGAGCCGTCCTTCGAGCTGGTCCAGACAGACCCGCGGGTCGCCGTCGGCGAGCTCCAGGATCAGGGCGCCGGGCGGCAGGTCGTGCTTGGCCAGCAGCTTCTCCACGCTGCCGGTGGGCATCGAGCGGTCCATCAGCCGGCGCGTGGAGAGCCGTACGGTCACCGGGGTGGCGCAGCCGGCGAGGTGCCGCTCGGCGGCCTGCTCGATGGCCTCCTCCAGCAGCCAGCGGCCCAGTTCGGCGGTGCGGGCGCTCTCCTCGCCGCCGCGGCCGTTGTCGGAGACCCGCAGGAACTCGGCGGGGGTGAAGAGGATGCCCTGGGCGGAGCGCCAGCGGGCCTGCGCCGAGACGGCCGTGATCCGGCCGCTGGACAGGGAGACCACCGGCTGGTGCAGCAGGGCGAACTCGCCCTCGTGGAGCGCGGCGCGCAGCCGGGTGGCGAGCTCGGCCTTGCGGACGACCTCGGCCTGCATCTGGGGGGCGTAGAGCTCCACCCGGCCCTTGCCGGCCGCCTTGGCGCGGTACATGGCCAGGTCGGCGTTGCGCATCAGATCGGTGGGGGTGATGCCGGGCTCGGCGAAGGCGACGCCGATGCTGGCGGCCACCTTGGCCTCGGTGCCCGAGACCCGGTACGGCTGCGAGAGGGTGACCCGCAGCCGGTCGGCGATCTCCAGGATGCGGTACTCGCGGGTGGTCTGGTCGCGGGTGCCGTCGCCGAGGATGAGGGCGGCGAACTCGTCGCCGCCGAGCCGGGCGGCGGTGTCGCCGGCGCGCACGGAGTCCTGGAGCCGGCGGGCGGCCTGCACCAGGAGCTCGTCCCCGGCCTGGTGCCCGATGGTGTCGTTGACCGCCTTGAAGCCGTCGAGGTCGATGAAGAGCACGGCGGTGCCGGGGTCGGAGGAGCGCCGGCTGTTGAGGGCCTGGCGGACGCGCTCGGTGAACAGGGCGCGGTTGGGCAGGTCGGTGAGCGGGTCGTGCTCGGCGTTGTGCTGGAGCTGCGCCTGGAGGCGGACCCGTTCGGTCACATCGCGGCTGTTGAAGATCAGGCCGCCGTGGTGGCGGTTGACCGTGGACTCCACGTTGAGCCACTCCTCGCCGCCGGAGCGGTCCCGGCCGGAGCGGAAGCGGCACTCGATGCGGGTGGTGGGCTCCTCGTCGGGCGGGGCGGCGAGGAAGCGCCGGACCTCGTGCACGACCGCGCCGAGGTCCTCGGGGTGGATCAGCGAGGCGAGCTCGGAGCCGACCAGTTCCTCGGCCTCGATGCCGTAGACCCCCGCGGCGGCCGGGCTGACGTAGCGCAGCACACCGGTGGGCGCGGCAATCATGATCACATCGCTGGAGCCCTGGACCAGGGAGCGGAAGTGGTTCTCCTTCTGGGCCAGTTCCTGGGTGAGCGCGATGTTGTCGAGCAGCATGATGCCCTGGCGCACCACGAGGGCCAGCACGACCGTGCAGCCGGTGAAGAGCACCACCCGGTCGATTCGTCTGCCGTCGATGACGTTGTAGAGGATGCCCAGGGTGCAGACGGCGGCGGCGAGGTACGGGGTGAGGGCGGCGAGCGAGCCCGCGATGGGGCGGCTGGAGGTGGGCTGCTGGCGGCCGCGGCGCTCTGCGGCCCAGTCGTGCGGGGAGTCGCGCCGGGCGACCCAGGGCGCGTAGGCGAGCAGCATGGAGCCGGCGAACCAGCCGGCGTCCAGGATCTGGCCCGAGCGGTAGTTCTCCCGCAGCAGCGGGGAGGTGAACAGCGCGTCGCACAGCACGGTGAGCGCCAGCGCCGCGATGGCGGTGTTGATCGCGGAGCGGTTGGCGGACGAGCGCCGGAAGTGCAGCGCCAGCACCATGGAGACCAGCACGATGTCCAGCAGCGGGTACGCCAGTGAGAGCGCGGCGTGGGCCACGCTGCCGCCGTCCCAGTGCGCGGTGTGCGCGAGCGCCAGGCTCCAGGAGATCGTGAGCAGCGAGCCGCCGATGAGCCAGGAGTCGAGCCCCAGGCAGACCCAGCCGGCCCGGGTGACCGGGCGTTTGGCGAGCACGAGCAGCCCGACGATGGCGGGCGGCGCGAAGAGCAGGAAGCAGAAGTCGGCGATCGAGGGGTTGGGCACCGGCTGCCGCAGCACCACCTCGTACCAGCCCCAGACGGCGTTGCCCACGCCCGCCATGGCGGAGGACGCGCAGAACAGCATCCAGGCGGGGCGCAGGGCGCTGGAGCGGGTGCGGGCGTAGGCGAAGCAGGAGACGGCCGCGGTGAAGGCGGCGGCGCTCAGCCCGAAGTCGCCCATGACCAGCGCGAAGCCCGGCGATCCCCAGCCGAGCGCGGCCCCCGTGGCGTACCCGCCGCAGACCACGGCGAGCAGCACCTGGGGAAGGAACCCGGCGCCGCCGCCGGAGAGCGGACGGCGGGGGATCACCGCCCCTGAGGCACTCACCGGCCCGCTCCGTACGGCTCGGGCCCGCTCAGCCGGGCGTGGGCGTGCCGGTGCGGCTGCGGATGCACGTGCGGGCGCAGGCGGGTTCGCCGGCGCCGGCACGCGTACGCCGACTGCCGCGGGTCCAGCCCCCGCCGGTGTGTGGTCCGCAGTAGCGCTCTGCGGCCCCGCCGCGTCGGGTCGTTCGTCCATTGGCCGTGCATCGCCCGTCGCCCCCCTCGGTTTCCGGTCCTTCGCCGGCGCCGTACGTACCCGGCGTCGGCCCCCGATCCGGACGATACACCAGAGCGGTCACTCAGGGACATAGGTTCTCTACGCAGCGTAACTACCAGCTATATTGCCGCCACTGGGCGCTTACGCACGGCTTCGGAGCGTGGTCCGGCCCTGCTCTCGACCATGCCCGCGGGCGCGCTCGGTCACGCCCGTGGCGCGCTCCACGGACGAGTGACGCTGTGCGCCCCCCGGGCGTTTTCGGCCTTTTGTGGGGAGCGGTTTCGGCCATCACTCGCGGGGCGCGCACACGGCGCCGCGCGCGGTCGCGTTCCTCGGCCGCGCGCCGGCGCCGGCGGCCGGGCGGGCGTCTCAACCGGTCGGGTCCACCGTGTGCAGCAGCGGCCGGCCCTCCGCGAAGCGGCGCAGCTGGTCGACGAGCAGCCGCCGCGCCCGCGGCGCGAACGCCGACGTCGGGCCGCCGACATGCGGAGTGATCAGTACGTGGGGGGCGCGCCAGAGCGGGTGCCCGGACGGCAGCGGCTCGGGGTCGGTGACGTCCAGGGCCGCGTACAGCCGGCCGGACTCCAGTTCGGCCAGCAGCGCCTTGGTGTCCACGACCGGGCCCCGGGCCACGTTCACCAGCAGCGCCCCGTCCTTCATCCGGGACAGGAAGTCCTCCCCGGCCAGATGGCGGGTGCTCTCGGTCAGCGGGGTGCAGAGCACCACCACGTCCGCCTCCGGCAGCAGCCGGGGCAGCTCACCGAGCGCGTGCACCGGCCCGCGCGCGGTACCGCGCGCCGTGCGCGCCACCCTCGTGACCGCCGCGCACTCGAACGGGGCGAGCCGGTCCTCGACGGCGCCGCCGATCGAACCGTAGCCGACGATGAGCACCGACTTGTCGGCCAGCGCGGGCCGGAACTCCTGCCGCCACTCCCCCGCGTCCTGGTGGCGCACGAAGTCGGGGACGCCGCGCAGCGAGGCCAGGATCAGCGTGAGGGCCAGCTCCGCGGTGCTCGCGTCGTGCACCCCGCGGGCGTTGCACAGCAGCGTGTTCCCCGGCAGCCGGGCCACGGCGTCGCTCACGTGCTCCACGCCCGCGGTCAGCGTCTGCACGACCCGTACGGAGGTCATCCGCGCCAGCGGGCGGACGCAGACCTCCGGCGCCTTGAGATAGGGGACGGCGTAGAAGACGCAGTCCGCGGGGTCCGCGGGGAAGTCCGGGCCGCCGTCCCAGAAGCGGTAGGTGAAGTCCTCCGGCAGGCCGGTCAGCTCCTCGGCGGGAACGGGGAGCCACACATCGCGGGTCGTGACAGTCATGGTCAGGAGGCTATGCGAAAGGGCTCGAACAGCAGAGGTTAGTTTGGGGGGCGACGCGAGCGGGCCGAACCGGCCTTCGGGAGGGGTGCCAGACCAGGTGGAGCGCAGGACAGTCGGTGCGGGGGCACTCCGAGTGGGCGCGATCGGCCTGGGGTGCATGCCGATGAGCTGGGCGTACACCGCCTCCCAGCAGAGCATGGCGGACTCGCTGCGCACCGTGCACACCGCGCTCGACCAGGGGGTGACCCTGCTCGACACCGCCGACATGTACGGCCCCTTCACCAATGAGCTGCTCATCGGACGGGTGCTCAGACAGCGGCGACAGGACGCGTTCGTCGCCACCAAGTGCGGGCTGCTCGTGGGCGACCAGCACATCGTGGCCAACGGCCGGCCCGGCTATGTGCGGCGGGCGTGCGACGCCTCGCTGCGCCGGCTCCAGACCGATGTCATCGACCTCTACCAGCTCCACCGGCCGGACCCGGAGGTGCCGGTCGAGGAGACCTGGGGCGCCATGGCGGAGCTGGTGACGGCGGGCAAGGTGCGCGCGCTCGGGCTGTGCGCGCTGGGCGCGCGGGCCCAGCGGCGGGGCGGGGCGCCGCTGCACGCGCCGACCGTACGGCAGCTCGAACGCGTTCAGCAGGTCTTCCCCGTGGCGGCGGTGCAGGCGGAGCTGTCGGTGTGGTCCCCGGAGGCGCTGGACGGGCTGCTGCCCTGGTGCGAGGCGCGGGGGGTGGGCTTCCTGGCCGCGATGCCGCTGGGGAACGGCTTTCTGACGGGCACGCTGACCCCCGGTCAGGGGTTCGAGCCGGACGACGTACGGGCGCGCCACCCGCGGTTCACCGCCGAGATGATGGCGGCCAACCAGCCGATCGTGGTCGGGCTGCGGCGGGTGGCGGAGCGCCACGGGGTGACGCCGGCACAGGTGGCGCTGGCGTGGGTGCTCTCGCGCGGCCGGCACGTGGTGGCCCTGCCGGGCACGAAGAAGGAGCGGTGGGCGGTGGAGAACGCGGCCGCGGCGCGGCTGCGGCTGACGCCGCGGGACCTGGCGGAGATCGCGGGGCTGCCGCGGGCGCGCGGCTCCTGGGACTGACGTCCCCCGGGGTGTATCAACGAGGGCAGGCAACATCCCGGGGCACCGGGCCCCGCCGACCGAAGGGGATCACCCATGGTGCGATTGGTGCCACCGGCGTCACCTGCGTCACCGGCACGGGAACAGCGTGCGCAGCGGGAGCGACGGCAGCAGCGGCAGCGACAAGGGCCGGGCGGGCCGCGAGAGCCGAGAGGGCCGAGAGGACGGCGGGGGCCTCGCCGGGGCCGGCGCCCCCGGGCGACCGCCGCCGCTCTGACCGCCACCGCCCTGACGGCCGTCGCGCTGCTGCTGGCCGGCTGCTCCTCCGACGGCGACGGCGGCCCGGGCACCAGTCCGACCGCGCCCGCCGAGCGCACCGGCTCCCCGACGCCGGGCCGCGGCGCGGGCGCCGCGCCGGCGAAGGGCTCCGTCACCGTCGACCGCGTCCTCGCCGAGGACATCAACTCCCCCTGGGGCCTGGCCGCCCTGCCCGGCGGGGACCTGCTGGTGTCCTCCCGCGACCAGGGCAAGATCTTCCGGATCTCGGCGGGCGACGGGAAGAAGACCGAGCTGGGCACCGTGCCCGGGGTCGCCGCGGCCGGCGAGGGCGGGCTGATGGGGCTGGCGCTGTCCCCCTCGTTCGCCTCCGACCGCCTGGTCTACGCCTGTCTGACCACCGCGTCCGACAACCGGATCGTCCGGATGCGCTACGACGAGGGGAAACGGCCCGGCGAGCAGCTCGGCGCGCCCGACACCGTACTCAAGGGCATCCCCAAGGGGACGGTCCACAACGGCGGGCGGATCGCCTTCGGCCCGGACGGCATGCTCTACGCCGGGACCGGGGAGAGCGGCGAGCGGAACCTCTCCCAGGACAAGGGCTCGCTGGGCGGCAAGATCCTGCGCATGACGCCCGACGGCCGGCCCGCGCCCGGGAACCCCGAGGCAAACTCGGTCGTTTACTCCCTCGGACACCGCAATGTGCAGGGCCTGGCCTGGGACGCCGACAAACGACTGTGGGCGGCCGAGTTCGGGCAGAACACCTGGGACGAGCTCAATCTCATCGAGCCCGGGAAGAACTACGGCTGGCCGCTCGTCGAGGGCAAGGGCGGCAAGGCGGATTACGTCGACCCCGTGGAGCAGTGGCGGACCGGGGAGTCCTCCCCCAGCGGCATCGCCTATGTGCGGGGCTCGATCTGGATGGCCGCGCTCCAGGGGGAGCGACTGTGGCGGGTGCCGCTCGCGGGCACCGCGCCGGCCGGGGCGCCGGAGGCGTTCCTCCAGGGCCGGTACGGCCGGCTGCGGACGGTCGTCGCCGACGGCGACGGCAGTGGCGGCGGGCTGTGGCTGGTCACCAGCGAGACCGATGGCAGGGGCGGTCCGGGCCCGGGGGACGACCGGATCGTACGGCTCACGGTGAGCTGAGCCGTACGGCTCGGCTCGGGGGCGGCCCGGAGCGGGTCGGCCGGCATCGACCGGAGGTGGCACGGTGAACATCCTGAACGAGATCTTCGCGCCCGGCGGCAGGAACACCGAGGACGAGCGCAACCGGCTGGAGCTGGTGCGCGACGACGTCGGCGACGGCGATCCCGGCAAGGGGCCGATAGATCTGGATTCGGGGACGGTGGTGATCCGCGCGGCCACGCCGCCGGCCGACCGGCCGGCGGGGTCATGACCGGCCTCGACCGGCCTCGATCGGCCGCCAGCCGACTCGACCGGCCGCGCCGGGTCCGGATCGGCCTTGCTCGGTTCTAGGAGACCAGTTCGTCCCGGTCGGAGCCGTGGCCCACGTCGCCGCGCCCGCCACTGGCGCGACCGCGAGCGCCGTCGCCGGAGTCCCGGCGGGCGTCCTCGGCCGGGCGCCGGGGACCCGGCGCGGCGGCGGCCCGGCGCGCGGCCTGCTCCACCGCCTCGAACTCCTCCTCCAGCGCGCCCGCGCCCCCGGCCCGCAGCGCGGCCTCCCGGCACTCCGGCGGCTCGATGCTGAGCCGCGGCAGCCGGCGGTCCAGCCATGCCGGGAGCCACCAGTTGGCGCCGCCGAGCAGGTGCATCAGGGCCGGCACCAGCAGCGTACGGAGGACGAAGGCGTCCAGGGCGACCGCTGCGGCCAGCCCGATGCCGAACATCGCGATGATCCGGTCGCCGCTCAGCACGAAGGCCGAGAAGACGGCGATCATGATCACGGCGGCGGAGTTGATGACCCTGCTGGTCTCGGCGAGGCCCACCCGGACCGCGACCCGGTTGTCACGGGTCTGCCGCCACTCCTCGTACATCCGGCTCACCAGGAACACCTGGTAGTCCATGGAGAGCCCGAAGAGCACCGACACCATGATCACGGGGAGGAAGGGCTCGATCGGCCCCTCCCGGCCCAGCCCGAGCAGCTCGCTCCCCCAGCCCCACTGGAAGATCGCGGTCACCACCCCGAAGGAGGAGGCGACGGCGGCGATGTTCATCACCGCGGCCTTCAGCGGTATGCCGATGCTCCGGAAGGCGAGCAGCAGCAGCGCGCAGCCGAGGGCCACCACCACGCCCACGAACAGCGGCAGCTTGCCGATGATCACCGAGGCGAAGTCGTCGTAGGCGGCGGTCCTGCCGCCCACGTGGACGTCGAGCGAGGTGCCGGCCTCGGCGCGCGGCAGCACCTCGTCGCGCAGCCGGTCGACGAGCTCGGACGTCTCCCGCGCCTGGGGTTCGGTCTCGGGGATCACCGTGATCAGACCGTGGCTGCCGCCGCGGTTCACCGTGGCGGGGCCGGCCTGCTCGACGCCCTTGGTGGCGCGCAGGGTCTCGGAGAGCCGGTCGAAGGCGAGCCGGTCGGCGGCGCCGTCGAGCTCGGCGACGAGCGTGAGCGGCCCGTTGCTGCCGGGGCCGAACCCGTCGGCCATCAGGTCGTACGCCTTGCGGGTGGTGGCCGCGGCCGGGTTGTTGCCCTGGTCGGAGCTGCCGAGGTGGAGCGAGAGGGTCGGCAGGGCCAGTACGAGCATCACGGCCGCGGCGATGCCGCCGAGCAGCTTGGGGTGGCGCTCGACGAAGGCGGACCAGCGGGCGGCGAAGCCCGTCGGCAGCTCCGGCTGCGGGCCGGTCGCGGCCAGCCGGCGGCGCTCGCGGCGGCTGAGCGCCCGCATGCCGATCACCCCGAGCAGCGCCGGCAGCAGGGTGACGGAGGCGGCCACGGCGAGCACGACGGTGAGGCAGGCGGCCAGGGCCACGCCGTTGAGGAAGGACAGCCGGAGGACGAGCATGCCCAGCAGCGCGATGCAGACGGTGGCGCCGGCGAAGACCACGGCGCGGCCGGAGGTGGACACGGCGCGGGCCGCGGCCTCCTCGACGGAGAGCCCCTGGCGCAGGCCCCTGCGGTGCCGGGTGACGATGAACAGGGCGTAGTCGATGCCCACGCCGAGGCCGATCAGCATGCCGAGCATGGGGGCGAAGTCGGCCACGGTCATGACGTGGCTGAGCAGCCCGATGCTCAGATAGGCGGTGCCGACGCCGACCACGGCGGTGGCGATGGGCAGCAGCATCGCCGCGAACGAGCCGAAGGCGAGGAGGAGCACCACGGCCGCGGCGACGATGCCGACGATCTCGCTGAGGTGCTGGGAGGGCTTCTCGGTCAGGCCGACGGCGGCGCCGCCGAGCTCGACGTGGAGCCCGTCGCCGGCGGCGGAGCGCGCGATGTCCACGACGCGCCGCACCTCGCCGCGGTCGAGGTCGTCGGCGTCCCGGTGGAAGGAGACGGTGGCGTAGGCGGTGCGGCCGTCGGGGCTGATCCGTCCGGAGTCCGCGCCGCCGCCCTGGGCCGACGTGGCCGACGTGCCGGAGGCGCTCGCGCCCCCGGCCGTACCGGAAGCGCCCGCGCCGGCCTCGCCGCCGTGGGTGCCCTGCGCGCCCTGGGTGCCGTGTGCGCCGTGCGTGCCGTCGCCGTACGGGCCGGTCACGGCGGCGACGGCGGGCAGTGCGGCGATCTCGTCGAGGGCCCGGTCCATGCGCCGCTCCACCTCGGCGGCGCGCACGGTGCCGCGGTCGGTGTGCCAGACGATGGTGTCGCTCTCCCCGGCGCGGTCCGGGAAGGCCCGCGTGAGCAGGGTGCTCGCCCGGCCGGCCTCGGTGCCCGGCACGTCGTAGTCGTTGGAGTACGCCGAGCCCGCGACTCCCGCCGCGGCGGCGACGCCCACCAGCGCCGCCAGCCACACGAGCATGACGACGAGGCGGCGCCGGAGGCACCACCGGGCGAGTTCGGCCATTCACTGCTCCCGTGGGCGTTGCGTGGATCTTTCAGGGAACAGCGGAACAGCACCCTCAAAGAACGCAGGACATCACCAGCCACTGTCGCAGCAGAGTGAGATCATTTGTCCCTTTCGTGGGTTTCATCACACGAAGGGGCCGACCGGGTGACCGCCGCCCCGAACGCGCCCCCGGCCGGGGCCCGCCGAGCCGGCGGCGCCGGCGGCCGGGTCAGCCGCTGACGCTCTCCCGCCCGTTCTCGATGTGCCCCATCAGCCGCCGCCGGAAGGCCGCGTCCTCGGCGAGGCCCACGGCCAGGTCGTACCAGCCGTGCGCGTCGGCGGCCGAGTGCACGAGCGTGCGGGAGCGGCCGGGCCTGACCACGATCCGGCGGGTCCAGTCCTGGAGGTCGGCCTCGTCGACGTAGGCGAGCGGGCGCACGGTGAAGGTGACCGGCCGCCTGCCGCGGTTGGTCAGGGTCAGATGGAGGTCCCGGTCGTGCGGGTCGAGGCGGGTGGTGACCTCGGCGCCGGCGCCGTCCGCGGCCGGGTCGACGGGGCCGGCGAACTCGCGGCGGAAGCCGTTGGGGCCGGTCAGCACGAGGTCGTAGAACCGGCCCGGGACCGGGACCTCCCAGTGGTCGGCGCCCAGGACGTCCCCGTGCCGCGGGGCCGCGAACTCCCCCGCGTAGGGGTGGAGCGCGAGGGGGACGCGGGAGGTGCCGGTGTTGGTCAGCGTGACGCGGAGGACCGGGCCGCCGGGCCCCGGGCCGCCCCGGGCGCCGGCGGCGGGCCGTTCGACGAGCCGGCCGTGGGCGTCGGGCTGGTACGGCAGCGGGCGCGCCGGCCGGGTGCCGGGCTCCTGCTCGGGCATGCGCTGCTCGGCGGGGGGCGCGGGGCGCCAGCGGCCGGTGAACGGCGGAATGGCCCCCGGGCGGGCGGGGGCCGGGGCCCGGCGCCCGCGCCGGAAGTCGAAGGCGCCGGTCAGATCGCCGGTGACGCGGCGGCGCCAGGCCGTGATGTTGGGCTCGGGCACGCCCAGCCAGGTCTCCAGGAAGCGCACCACGGAGGTGTGGTCGAAGACCTCGGAGCAGACGTAGCCGCCGACCGACCACGGCGAGACCACGAGCATGGGCACCCGGATGCCGAGGCCGGTGGGCCGGCCCTGCCAGATCTCGTCCCGCTCGCCCGGGGGCGGCACGGGCGGCGGCACATGGTCGAAGAAGCCGTCGTTCTCGTCGTAGGTGATCAGGACGGCGGTGCGCCGCCAGACGTCCGGGTGGGAGGCGAGCGCGTCCAGCACCCGGTGGACGAGGGTGGCACTGGCGACCGGGGAGGACGCGCCGGGGTGCTCGGAGTCCACGGCCGAGGGCACGAGGTAGGAGACCTCGGGGAGCCGGCCGGCGGCGACGTCCGCGCGAAAGGTCTCGGCGAGGCGGCCGGTGGGGCAGCGGCGCAGGGCGCGCTCGAAGAGGCTCCGCTCGGCGGGGGTCAGCGCCGCCACGCCCTCCTCCAGCGCGGCGAGCAGCCGGGTCCGCTCGGCCTCGGGCGTCGCGGTGTCCCGCACCCGGGCGTAGAACGCCTCCATGTAGGAGAAGTCGCCGGCCTTGGCCAGCGCCTTGCGGGCAACGGCCTTGAAGCGGGCGAAGAACTCCAGGTTGTTGTCGGTGAAGTTCTCCCACTCCTGGTACGTCTTCCAGCTCCGGCCGGCCCGCTCCAGCCGCTCCGGGTAGGTGGTCCAGGCGTAGCCCGGGTGGCGGCCCTCGTCGTACGCGTCGTTGCCGACGGCCCGCGCGCCGTTCGCCTCGTAGCCGGTCCAGCCGCTGACCAGGTGGTTGCGGTTGGGGCTGGTGGAGGTGTGGATGGCGGAGTGGTAGGCGTCGCAGACGGTGAAGGTGTCCGCGAGCTCGTAGTGCAGGGGCAGGTCGCGGCGGTCGTAGTACGCCATGGTGGCCGCGGTCTTCGCGGACACCCAGCCGTCCATCCAGCCCTCGCGCCAAGCCCCGGCGCCGCCGTGCCAACTGTGGTCCAGATCGCCGATGTACTGGAGGTCCTTCGCCTGCGCCGCGGCGGCCTCCCGCACGGGGAACGGCAGGACGGTCCCGAGCGGCCCGCCGGGCTGGGCGAAGACGGGCTTGCCGGAGGGCAGTGTGAGGGCGTTGCGGTCGCCGAAGCCGCGGACGCCGCGCAGGGTGCCGAAGTAGTGATCGAAGGAACGGTTCTCCTGCATCAGGATCACCACGTGGCGCAGGGCGCGCAGCCCGCCCGGGGGCGGCTCGGCGGCGAGCGCGGCCCGCAGCGACGGCGGCAGCAGGGACGCGGTCCCCGCCGCGCCGGCGGCGCCGGCCCCCAGCGCGAGCAGGCGCCGTCGTGAGATATCGGTTGCCACAGCCAGCCTCCCGGTCGTCATGTACCGGCCGGGACGGTATTCACCTCGGGTGGCGTTGTGAAGACGCGCGGCGGACGCGCGGATGAACAGGCGTACGGGGGCGCGGGGGCGCCCGGTGCGTATGGCCCGGTTGGCCGAGGCGGCGGGTGACGCGGCTGTAGGCGCGGCCGCCCGCGCGTACCGGGCCCGCGGGCCGGTGGACGACGAGCGGCAGGTGTACGACGCGCGGCCGCCCGCGCGCGTAACGAACCGGTGCCGGTGAGCGGCGGGGGTGTACGGGTTCGGGCACCCGCGCGCGTGACGACCCGGTGGGCCGAGGCGGCGGGCAGCGAGCGGCGCGGGGTCCTGGGATCGGCTCCCGGGGCCCCGCGCCGTTTTCTGTCGGGCTAGCCCTGGACGCCGAGGCGCTCCAGGATCAGCTCGCGGACGCGGGCCGCGTCCGCCTGCCCGCGCGTGGCCTTCATGACCGCGCCGACCAGCGCGCCCGCCGCCGCGACCTTGCCACCGCGGATCTTGTCCGCGATCGCCGCGTTGGCGGCGATCGCCTCGTCGACGGCCGCGCCCAGCGCGCTGTCGTCCGAGACGATCTTCAGGCCGCGCTTCTCGACGACCTCGTCCGGCGTGCCCTCGCCGGCGAGGACACCCTCGATGACCTGGCGGGCCAGCTTGTCGTTGAGGGAGCCCTCGGCGACCAGCCCGGCGACGCGGGCGACCTGGGCGGGAGTGATCGGCAGGGCCGCGAGGTCCACGCCCTCCTCGTTGGCCCGGCGGGCCAGCTCGCCCATCCACCACTTGCGCGCCGCGGCGGAGTCCGCGCCGGCCTCGATGGTGGCGGTGATCAGGCCGAGCGCGCCGGCGTTGAGCACGGACTGCATCTCGTGCCGCGAGATGCCCCACTCCTCGCGGAGCCGGTTGCGCCGCAGCCGCGGCAGCTCCGGCAGCGTGGCGCGCAGCTCCTCGACCCACTCCCGGGCGGGGGCGACGGGCACCAGGTCGGGCTCGGGGAAGTACCGGTAGTCCTCGGCCTCCTCCTTCACCCGGCCGGCGGTGGTGGAGCCGTCGTCCTCGTGGAAGTGACGGGTCTCCTGGACGATCGTCCCGCCGGCGCCGAGCACCGCCGCGTGCCGCATGATCTCGAAGCGGGCGGCCCGCTCCACGCTGCGCAGCGAGTTGACGTTCTTGGTCTCGGAGCGGGTGCCGAACTTCTCGGTACCGATCGGGCGCAGCGACAGGTTCACGTCGCAGCGCATCTGGCCCATCTCCATCCGGGCCTCGGAGACGCCGAGCGCCTTGATGAGCTCGCGCAGCTCGGCGACGTACGCCTTGGCGACCTCGGGGGCGCGGGCACCGGCCCCGACGATCGGCTTGGTGACGATCTCGATCAGCGGGATGCCGGCCCGGTTGTAGTCGAGCAGGGAGTGGGACGCGCCGTGGATGCGGCCGGTGGCGCCGCCGACGTGCGTCGACTTGCCGGTGTCCTCCTCCATGTGGGCACGCTCGATCTCGACCCGGAAGATCTCGCCGTCCTCCAGCTCGACGTCCAGATAACCGTTGAAGGCGATCGGCTCGTCGTACTGCGAGGTCTGGAAGTTCTTCGGCATGTCCGGATAGAAGTAGTTCTTCCGGGCGAAGCGGCACCATTCGGCGATTTCGCAGTTGAGCGCGAGACCGATCCGGACGGCCGACTCGACGGCGGTCGCGTTGACCACCGGGAGGGAGCCGGGCAGGCCGAGGCAGGTGGGGCAGGTCTGGGCGTTGGCGTCGGCGCCCAGGGTGGTGGAGCACCCGCAGAACATCTTGGTCTTGGTGCCGAGCTCGACATGGACCTCGAGGCCCATCACGGGCTCGTAGGCCGCCAGGGCGTCCTCGTACGACACCAGTTCAGTGACGGTCACGGAAAACTAACCTCTCAGTCCCGGTTCAGTCCGCGAGGACGTCATCGGAGGACATGCGGCGCAGCTCGCGGACGAGCAGCGCCACACCGGTGGCGATGGCGGCGGCGGAGACGACGGCGTCCACGAGCTGGAGCGTGTCGCGCTCGCCGCGGGCCTTCTTCGCCTGCTTCACCACGCTCACCGCGCCGAACAGCGTGGTGCCGATGGACAGATACGTGCCGGCCTTCGACTTCTTGAAGTTCTTGGCCTTCTTCAGAGTGCTCATGGCTGATCTCCGTTCGCTGTTCCGCTCACAGGGCCGGTGCCTCGTCGAGCAGCGGGTGGCCCCAGCGGGCGACGAAGGCGGCCTCGACCGCGGCGCCCACCGAGTAGAGCCGGTCGTCCTTCATGGCGGGAGCGATGATCTGGAGCCCCACCGGGAGCCCGTCCTCGGGCGCCAGGCCGCAGGGCAGCGACATCGCCGCGTTGCCGGCCAGGTTGGACGGGATGGTGCACAGGTCGGCGAGGTACATCGCCATCGGGTCGTCGACCCGCTCCCCGATGGGGAAGGCGGTCGTCGGGGTGGTCGGCGAGACCAGCACGTCCACCTGCTCGAAGGCCTTCTCGAAGTCCCGCGTGATGAGCGTGCGGACCTTCTGCGCCGAGCCGTAGTACGCGTCGTAGTAGCCGGAGCTCAGCGCGTAGGTGCCCAGCATGATGCGGCGCTTGACCTCGGGGCCGAAGCCCTCGGCGCGGGTCAGCGCGGTGACCTCCTCGGCGGAGCGGGTGCCGTCGTCGCCGACGCGCAGCCCGTAGCGCATCGCGTCGAACCGGGCGAGGTTCGAGGAGCACTCCGAGGGGGCGATCAGGTAGTACGCGGCGAGCGCCTTGTCGAAGGACGGGCAGGAGATCTCCACGATCTCCGCGCCGAGCTCGCGCAGCAGCTCCACCGACTCGGTGAAGCGCTGCATGACGCCGGCCTGGTAGCCCTCGCCGGAGAACTCCTTGACGACGCCGATCCGCAGGCCCTTCACATCGCCGTTGCGGGCGGCCTCGACGACCGGCGGGACCGGGGCGTCGATGGAGGTGGAGTCCAGCGGGTCGTGGCCGGCGATCACCTCGTGCAGCAGGGCCGCGTCCAGCACCGTACGGGCGCAGGGGCCGCCCTGGTCCAGGGAGGAGGAGAAGGCGACCATGCCGTACCGGGACACGGCGCCGTAGGTCGGCTTGACGCCGACGGTGGCGGTGACGGCCGCGGGCTGGCGGATGGAGCCACCGGTGTCGGTGCCGATGGCCAGCGGCGCCTGGAAGGAGGCGAGGGCGGCGGAGGAGCCGCCGCCGGAGCCGCCGGGAATCCGGGTGAGGTCCCACGGGTTGCCGGTCGGGCCGTACGCGCTGTTCTCGGTGGAGGACCCCATGGCGAACTCGTCCATGTTGGTCTTGCCGAGGATGACGACGTCCGCGGCCTTGAGGCGCTGGGTGACCGTCGCGTCGTACGGCGGCAGCCAGCCCTCGAGGATCTTGGAGCCGACGGTGGTCGGCACGCCCTCGGTGGTGAAGATGTCCTTCAGCGCCAGCGGGACGCCGGCCAGCGGGCCGAGCTTCTCGCCGCGCTCGCGCTTGGCGTCGACGGCGCGGGCCTGGGCGAGGGCGCCCTCCCGGTCGACGTGCAGGAAGGCGTGGACCTTCTCGTCGACGGCCTCGATCCGGGCGAGGTGGGCCTCGGTGACCGCGACGGCCGTGACCTCGCCGGAGGCGATCCTCTCGGCGGTCTCGGCGGCGGTGAGCCTGGTGAGATCGGTGGTGCTGGTCATGTCGGTCACTCCTCCCCCAGGATCTGCGGCACCTTGAAACGCTGCTGCTCCTGAGCGGGGGCGCCGGAGAGCGCCTGCTCGGGGGTGAGCGACGGCCGGACCTCGTCCGGGCGCATCACATTGGTCAGCGGCAGCGGGTGGGAGGTCGGCGGTACGTCCTCGTCGGCCACATCGGATACGCGGGCGACCGCGCCGATGATCACGTCGAGCTGTTCGGCGAAGTGGTCGAGCTCTTCCGCCGTCAGCTCCAGACGCGACAGCCGTGCGAGGTGGGCGACCTCCTCGCGCGTGATGCCAGGCATGCAGCGATCCTCATCAGGGGGTGGTGAGTGTGTAGTTTCGGGGGCAATCCTATGGCCGGGTGGTTCCGGCTCCTAAACGATTACGCCTCCCGCCGCGGGAAGATCCGGAAGGGGGCCCTCCCGGGGCCCTCCCGGGGCCCTCCCGCGGGCCTCCCCGGGCCCGCGCGGTCGGCCGCGACCGGCAGCCCCGGGGTACGGCTCAGCGGGCCGGCTGGTCCGCGGGGGCGGCGGGGGTCCGCTCCGCCGGCGTGGGC